>CAZAMY010000072.1:0-8950 GCA_964485995.1 uncultured Sediminispirochaeta sp. | reverse complement strand
GGTATTTTACGCTCTTGCAAGCAGTGTGTCGGCCGCAAACCGAATTTAAAATACTACGGAAGTACATGGCTAATGGCTGTTTGGGGTTGACCAGCAGCCGGTTGCCAAAATCTTCGTGCCAACACCAACATCGACAATAGAGGCTGCAGCTCAACTACCTAACTGAACCGCATCGCCGAGAGATGATCCCATTTCTATTCTTGATAATCGATACGTTTGTCCATACACTATATAGTGTCTACTTATCTAACCGAATTAGGTGTGTGGTGTCCAAAAAGATCCTGTTAGTTGAAGATGAAGCCCTAATCGCTCTGTCCGAAGCCCGAATACTGGAAAAGCACGGTTTAGAGGTGAGTATCGTTCACAGCGGTGAGAAGGCCATTGAAGCAATTGCCTTGGATCCCGACATTTCCCTCATCCTCATGGACATAGACCTTGGCAATGGAATCGACGGCACCGAAACTGCCGAAATTATACTCGAGCAGCACGATCTGCCGGTTGTATTTCTCAGCTCTCACACCGAACCTGCGATAGTAAGTAAAACCGAGAGGATTACCTCCTACGGCTACATCGTCAAGAATTCCGGCGAAACAGTACTGCTCGCCTCTATCAAGGTGGCGTTTCGCCTATGGGAGAGCGAGGATAAATTCCGTAAAGCTTTCGAGTATACCTCGGTGGGAATGGTTCTCACCGCCCCTACCGGAGAGTTCTTGCGTGTAAACAAGGCTTTCGCCGCTATGCTCGGATATACTATGGAAGAAATTCTTTCGCTTAATTTTTCCAACCTGACTCACCCGGATGATGTTGAGATGAGTATCGCTCAATTAAAAACCATGCTCGCAGGAAAAACCGACCACAGCCGGTTCACTAAACGTTATATCCGGAAAAACGGGGGTGTAGTTTGGGCTGATGTCAACAGCATGCTTCTGCGCAATTCAGAGGGAATGCCCATTCACTTCGTTACCCACGCCCAGGATATTACCGAATCTAAGCTCATGCAGGAGGAGCTCGATCGTCAGCGGGAGCAGTACGATCTTCTGCTGCGTTCAGTACCGACCCCCATACTCGTGGCGCAAGACGGAAAGTATGTATACAGCAATCCCAGTGCAGCGGAGCTCCTGGGGTACGCCTCTGCGCAAGAGCTCATTGGAACCCCTATAGAGCACACCATCTCTGCAGGGTCTCAGAAGAGAATCCAGCATCGAATGAAAAATATCCAAGCGGGCCTTAAAAATCCGGCTGTAGAAATCGACATCTATCGCCGGGACGGAAAAACCCTCTGCTGCGAATCCACGTCTATGCCGATTACCTTCAACTCTTCTCCAGCCGCACTCATTATTAGCAGAGACCTGACGGCTCAAAAAAAGGCGGAAGCGGAGTTAAAGGAGAGTAGAGACAAAATTGCAAGCATATTAAAAGCCGCCCCCACCGGCATAGGCGTCGTACAGGGCCGTGAAAAACGGATAGTTATCGAAGCAAACGAAAAACTGTGTGCTATGACCGGCTACACCCGCGAGGAGCTGATAGGCGAGCCAGCCAGGATTTTCTATGCATCTCAAGAGGATTTCGAATACGTCGGTTTAGAGAAGTACCGGCAGATAGATGCACAGGGCAGCGGAAGCGTTGAAACCCGCTGGAAGAAAAAGGACGGAACTATTATCCAGGTCCTTCTCGCCTCTTCCCCCATTCATTCTTCAGACATCTCTTTGGGGGTTACCTTTACCGCCATGGATATCACCGAGGTCAAACAGGTAGAAGCGGATCTTCGTAAAGCGCTGGACCAAAAAGACTTCCTCATGCGAGAGCTCAACCACAGGATAAAAAACAATCTCTCCATGGTCTCCTCACTTATCAGCTTGAAAGACTCAGAGATAGACAGCGATCTAAGCGACCTAAAACACAGAATAGATACTATTCGTTTGGTACATGAGAAACTCCAGCAGTACAAAGACATCGAAAAAATCGAGGTAAAAGATTATTTTCAGGAAATCTTGGAAACACTGTTTACATCCAGCACAGACAAAGATGTACATATAGTAAATACGATTGAAAGCGTGACTATTTCCACAAAAACCGCCATTGCCCTGGGTTTGATAATAAACGAGATAGCCACGAACGCTATCAAATACGGCTTTACCTCCGAAGAAGAAGCTCGGTTTACCGTGAGCATGGCTGAAGATAAAGAGAACCATCTCTATAACCTCAGCCTGTCCAACAGCGGAAATCCATTTCCAGACGATATTGATATTGAAAATACGGAAACATCCGGTTTACAACTGATCTCCATTCTTGTACAGCAGTTAGGGGGAACTCTGCAATTGGAAAAGCGTCCCTCATCGAAATTTACTCTTCGCTTTCCAGTAGAAAACCCTTAGACAGTTGTGGATTAATTGGCGAGATAGTTCAGGAACAGCTCTCACCACTTATAAAGGCTCATCCGTGCTCATCTGTGCGACCCGCCTGCCCGGCCTCATATATCCGTAGTTTCTATACCCTCCCCATCTGCGCCCAGTCAAAGACAACCACAATATTTTCAGTTTTACACCTTGCGGCGTGAATGAATGTGGTTTATACAGTAGGTATGATAACGCGAGAACAAAAAGTGAGAGTAGGTGTCTTCTTTTTTATCGGCATCTTTCTCATTGCAGCTCTCTTCTTCATCTCCTTTGGTCCTACTCTTTTTCAGGAAAAGAAAATCTATTTTATTCGCTTTGAAGACACCTCGGTGAACGGATTAGAGGTGGGCGGAAATGTAAAATACAACGGCATAAATATCGGCGAGGTCAAAAGTATAGAAGTGAGTTCGGAAGATATCGGCCATGTGATAGTAACCATTAGTGTAGATAAAGATACGCCTATCAAGGCTGATATGAAGGCCAACCTGGTGATGATGGGTATTACCGGGCTCAAGCAGATAGAATTGACCGGTGGAACCAACCGTTCTGATGATCTGCAGCCGGGCGGCTTTATCGAAACCGGCAGCTCCGCCATAGCCGATATTACCGGAGAGGCCCAGATAATCGCCGACAAAGTGGAACTGCTGTTGAATAACCTGAACAACTTTGCCAGCAGCGCCAATCAACAGGCAGTCAGTGATATTCTGGCCAACACCGACTACTTTATAGAACAGAACAGCGATAAACTCAGCACTGTAATTGCAAACACCGAAACAATAACCACGGATCTGCGCGGCGCCAGCGAAGATATCCGTCGCAGCACGGAGGTACTGCGGGGGAAAATCGAGGGTGAGCGGGTCGACACAATTTTAGACAACGCAGTTGAGGTAACCGAATCGGCACAGCAGATGGTAGACGATATGCAGGCAGTAATGCGGCCCGAGAGAATCGACCAAATAACCGCTAATCTGGCAGAGTTTACCGAAATGATGAAGGGTGAAGCCACCCAGCAGATGCTGGCGGAAACCGGCGATATCCTCACAGAAATCAAAAGCATCCTGGAACAGACCGATAGAACCTCGCAGTTGATAGATATGACCGTGTTGAAAAGCAGCCGGGATATCGTCGATGCAATCAAAACGCTGAATGAAGCGCTAAAGAATCTAAATGAGTTTTCACGAATAATCAGTGAAGATCCTTCACGTTTAATTGAGTTCTAAGGCAGGGGCAATGGTGCAAAAGTTATCAAAGAGCGGAGCATTCGCTACAATATTGATCATGCTGTTATGCAGCCTGAGCAGCTGTGTATCCACCCCGCCGCAAGAGAAGTATTATTACACCCTGCAGTACGACCCGAACAGTGAGCAGCCCGAGCTTATTCAGAGCACACCGATCGATGCCAGTGTATGGGTACAGCCTGCTTCCATTTCGAGAACGTATAAACGGAACCAGATCGTGATGCGCCATTTCGGACCACGGATATCTTACCTCGAGAACCACCTGTGGGCCAATGACCTGGAAGAGAAGGTTGCCGAACTCGTCAGCACACGCCTGAAAGCGTATGATTTATTCGAAATTATACGACTGGATTTTCCCTATAGCCGGCCCGACTACGAGCTGATTCCCACGGTTACCACAATTGAATTCCTGCGCGGAGAGGGCAGCTCCGCCGCGCTGCTGAATATGCGCTTTGATTTGCGGACGATGGACGGCAGCAGTGTGGTGACTACCCAGATCGAACGGCGCATCGAGGTATATGACAGTAATCTGGACTCCTTCGTACAGGTAGTCAACGAGGCAATCCTCACTTATACCGATCAATTCGCCGCCAAGGTCTCAGCGCATTTCGACCGCCCTACAGTTCCCATTCAGTTCACAGGGGCGCAGGTAAGCCAATTCGAAAACATGGATGAGCCGAAACCGGACCGCGGTCAATTGCTGTTGCCGGGAGTTTTCAGTGACCGTGAACAACCACTGTACCGCATAATTGGTAAGGGCAGTGAACCGCAGTGGGGCCGCTTCGGCACCCCGATTGAACTGGAACCCGGACGTTATACGATACGCTACGGTTCGGGAACCACTCAACTCAAGCTGCAGAAATCGGTAGAAATCAGGCCTGGTTATAGAACCATAGTTGAACCGGACTATGGCGGACTACAGGTCGAAATTATTACCCCGGACGGCCGACCGGTGGAGCTCTCATATCAAATTTTTGATGCTGACACCGGGAGTTCCTATGGAACCGACTATTCGACCGATGAAATGAGTGAATGGGGACAGAATTTTTGGATCCTTCCTACCGGCCGCTACAAGGTAACCTTGAACAACCAGCCCTTTACTACCAACCGTGATTTTGCAGCCGCCTACGTCGAGCAGGGCAAAGGCAACATCCTCACCATAAGCACCGAAAAGATCGAAGGAACTGAGCGCTATCAGGTAGTGGGCGGAGGAGTAATCAAAGAACCCCTCTACCTCGATGAACAGCAGCACTGGGTGCTGGCATCCAGCATCGCCGGCAATGTAGCGGGCTTTCTGAACAACGACGACAGCTTTGAGAGTTATAGTTCGGGGTTCAATTTTAACGGGTTTTTACAAAACCGCCTGCGCTATGACTACGGACGCTTCAACCTAACGGTGCACAATCTGATCGAATTGGGAGCCAGTCGAAGTGAAATCGGTATTTTTGAAGTAACCCGGGATTCTCTGGAGCTGGGTAGTACACTGGTGATGGATGTGCTTTTGACCTTCGGTCTGTATCTGAATCTGGATATACGCAGCCACTTGCTCGCCGCCTACTATAGAGAGGCTGACCCCTTCGCCTACGAAAAGCAGGACACCGCCGGGAACGTGCTGCAGCAGGAAAGCGGAGTTGAATCGGTCAAACTCACCGGTCCGTTTATTCCCATCGACTTTCAGGAGGGCGGCGGGCTGAATATAAATCTGGTAGAGGAGCCCTGGATTGAGTCGAACCTCCGCTTTGGTATCGGGCTGCGGCAGAACCTCTACGGCGACGCGTTCGAGGTCGCCGATGAGAACTCCGATCCGATAATCTTCCAGCAGCAGGAGGATGTATTTTCCACCGGCCTGGAGGCGGCCTTACAGTTCAGCACTCAAAGCCTGAACAACGTAAGTTACTCTTCGCGCTTTGATGCCTATGCCCCTTTCGAGGATTTAACCGAACTCGAATTGACCTGGATTCACGATCTACAGCTCTCTCTCCTGCGTAATGTATCCCTTGATTATCGGGCTACTCTTTACAATGCCCGCAGCTCATCGGGAGGCGATTACCTCGCCTCGGATCACGGTGTGTATCTCCGTTTTTCTACGATATACCGCATGAGTTTTTAATATGATAGAAGCTCAGGAGATAGTCAGCGCAGAGATTCACGGCGAAACCCTGAAAATAGGCGGTTCTCTGTCAAAAGACAGTGCTTCAGCTCTGTTTACCCGTTTTAGCCGAGAAGCACTTGCGCAGGTTCGCCGTCTGGATATACACGGCATCAGCCACATCGATACCAGCGGAATTGCGCTGATAGAATGGGCATGCAGCATCCCGGAGAAAAAGCCGCAGTTGTTGTATGAAAACTGTCCTCAGGATGTAAAAAAGCTGGTTGAGGAATTTCTATTAAGCTCTCCAGCATCCGAGCCCCCGATTCCAAAGCGAAACCCGCCATTTTTTGAACGTTCAGGCGGCCGGCTGATAGAGGCTGTCTATGAAGCCGGACGCTTAGGGGTTCTGACGGCCGAGATTTTCTTCTGGTCGGTAGTGGGTGTCTTTAAATCCGCACAGCGAAGAAAACACTCGGTTCTGGAACAGTGCTGGGTTATCGGTGTACAGTCCCTGCCGCTGGTAGCCCTTTTGTCGGTAATTTTAGGCGTAATTCTGGCGCTGCAATCCGCGATACAGCTAAAAGCCTTCGGGGCGAATATCTATGTGGCTAACCTCATGGCAATATCGATGGTCAGTGAGATGGGTCCAATGATGACTGCCATAATGATAGCGGGGCGCAGCGGCTCAGCCATCGCCTCAGAACTGGCGACCATGAAGGTGTCGGAAGAGATAGAGGCGCTGCAGGTTATGGGAATCGATCCAATCCGCTACGTAGTGGTCCCGAAGTTCTTAGCCATAACCCTCACAATCCCGTTACTGGTGGCTTTCTCAATTTATCTGGGTATCAGCGGGGGAATGCTGGTAGGGGCTGCCAGCCTCGACATTGCCCCGGAAATTTTTATTGCCCGCGCGTCCAGCTCGGTCGGCCTCATCGACATCATCAAGAGCCTGACTAAAAGCGTATTTTTCGGCTGGGTGATAGTGGTAATCGGCAGTCACTTTGGATTCTCGGTCTCCGGCGGGGCGGAAGAGGTTGGCCGCGCTACCACCATGGCGGTTGTATATTCGATTATCACGGTGATTGTGTTGGACGCCCTGTTCAGTCTGACCGTCCTTATTTGAGGAGCTAAAATATGCAGCCGGTTATTCGAGTCGCAAACCTGTACGCTTCATTTGGTGAGAAAAGGGTACTAAATGGTATTTCTTTAGAGATTCTCCCGGAAACAGTAACCGCCATAATCGGCCCCAGCGGCTGCGGAAAAACCACCCTGCTGAAACATCTGCTGGGCCTTTACACCCCGGTCAGCGGGCAGGTGATAGTGTCCGGAACAGATCTCTCCGCCGCCAGTGAGGATGAACTACGCGAACTGCGTACCCGCATCGGTATGCTCTTTCAGAACAACGCCCTGATGGGCTCGAATACCATCCTCGAAAATGCAGCCGTTCCCCTGGAGCAGCACACCAATCTGCCTGCGGAATTGATCCGGCTCAATATTCAGCGCAAACTGGAGCTGCTGGGAATCGGCGGGTCCATCGACAGCCGCCCGGCCGAGTTATCCGGAGGCATGCAGAAACGAGCCGCTTTGTCCCGGGCAATCGCCATGGACCCCGAACTTCTGTTCTGTGACGAACCGACCTCCGGCCTAGACCCCATTACCAGCAAGCGCCTGGATGCGCTGATAGCCGGTTTGCGCGACAAACTCAATATGACCGTCATTATCGTCAGCCACGATGTAGCCAGCATCGGCCGCTTAGCCGATCACATCATCTTTCTCGACCAGGGACAGATTGTCTTTGAGGGCGGCTTCGACGAAGCCCTGCTCTCTACCCATCCGGTAGTAGCCGACTTTTTCTCCGACCGGCGGGATGAGGACGGGTAAATACTGTAGAGTTACACCGAATCCAACTTCTCCGTCCCGTGATGCACTCTCAAACCTCGAGTTTTGTCAATCCTGTATATGTCGGCTTTCCGGCTGTGGGTAATTCTCAAAGTAGGATTTAACCTGATATACATTATTCAGGTATTCAGCATACGCAATTAAATAACTAATCAGATCTTCGTGCTTTTCAACCCCGTAAGAATTGCTGTCGAGACCTTTGAACATCACATATTTACCGAGGTGCTCAGAGTCATTCTCGCTCTCAAACTCATTGATTACCGGGTCGGTATAATCATAGTCGGGAACATATTGATTGTTCGTTGAATCGAGCAATACCCACCTGCCGGCAACATACGCCTCTACGTACACGTGGCCGCCAAATCCATCATGATTCGGATACCGTTCAACAAAATTCAAGTCTACCCCATCCACAACAACCGCCGGAACTCCGTTATGTCTGAGTATTGCAGCAACAAACAAGCCGTGATCATGACAGCCGGTGAGGTTTTTCTCTCTCAAAATTGTTTCAACAGTCATTGTCCCGATATAACGTCCACCGGCTGCTTTGGTGCGATATTTACTGTGAATATAGTCATATACTTGATTCAACTGTCCGATATTTTCTACCTCCCCCAGAATAGCATCAATCTCTTCCCGATATTCCTGCGGTATGTGTGTTTGCGGACCTTGTTCTAAATACTGAGCCGGCCGGCTGTAATCGATTTCCCATCTGTTTTGTATTTTCTTTTGCACATCCTCAACTGAGAGAGTAACCGTTTTCGGCTCTTTTCCATTTGAACCTTGCGGGTTTTGGTTTCCTACACTCTCACTGTTTTCGAAAGTGTGTTCTGAAGATTCAGACGAAAATGATTCTCGTATATACTCCGCATGAGCTTCTTTTATTTTCTCCAGCGATTCTTCAGTAGCATATCCGCTCTCTGCAAGATCCAATCCTTTCGCAACAATGTAATAGCCAATCTGCTCTCCTCGGGAGACAAGATTCAACTCATCAAAATTGATTACCGGATTTGCGGGATCATAGCTCTCTGCTATGCGTGCTGACTTATCTCGGTTGGTTGGATCAAGTAGAACCCAGCGGCCGTCAATATACGTCTCAACAAAGGTATAGTCTGAAAATGAATTCGATTTCAGTACACCGCCAATCCCTACTCCATGCGCCACAAGCGCCGGAACACCTTTATAGCGGAGCACACTCGCCATCAAGGTGGCGTAAGACAATTCACCGCTCAGAATTTTTAATTCGAGCATTTTATCTGCCTTGATTTGCTCAACCCGCTGCAGCGGGTCCTCTTCATACCCGACTTCCGAAGGATGGGCGTATT
>CAZAMY010000071.1:0-8984 GCA_964485995.1 uncultured Sediminispirochaeta sp. | reverse complement strand
CGAAGTCATTCAGATATATGTCTCGTATCCGGCCCCCCCCTCAGAATATCCCGACCGTCCGCGTCCGCCGAAAGCGCTGCGGGGCTTCGAAAAGCTACATCTTCAGCCGGGTGAGAGCAAGAAGGTGAAAGTTCCGATTGATAACAGGGCCTTTTTTCTGTTCAACGAAAACGACGGAGCGTGGCATCTAATTCCCGGCGCTTATACGGTTATGTGCGGTTCCAGCAGCCGGGATATTCGTCTGACGGAAACAGTAACGCTGAGCCTGTAAGCCCGTCGACCGCCTTACTGCCCTTTTTTTACATCTTTTTACAACTTTCTTCATCTTTGCTTGACTTTTCCCTTAGGGCAAACTCTATACTCAAAAACACCTCTTGCGCAGGAGTGAGTATGTATTCAATAGGAGAATTTTCAAAAATTAACAGGGTTACTCCCAAAACACTACGGCATTACGATCGAATCGGACTCTTGAAACCGGAGCGCGTAGACGACTGGACGGGCTATCGCTACTACAGCGGACAGCAGCTGCCGCATATCAGCAGGATTCTCAAGCTGAAATCCCTCGGCTTCTCTCTTGAACAGATAAGAGAAATCCTACAGGGGAGCGGACAGATCTCAAAACTGCTGCTGAAGCAGGAAGAGAGCTTGAAAGAACAGCTCCGCAAAACAGAAACGCAAATAGAGAAATTACGGGAGTATCTCCAACAGATTGAAGGAGAAACACACATGAACACGCAAGTAATGATAAAAGAACTGCCGGAGGTAGTTGTAGCATCAATGCGCACGATAGTGCCGAGCTACGATACTTATTTCGATATCGTCCCCAAGATGGGGGAGTACATGCAATCAGTAGGGGCAGTCTGCCGTGAACCCGAGTACTGCTTCACTATTTACCACGACGGCGAATATCGCGAAAGCGACATCGATGTCGAGATTTGTGAAGCGGTGATGGCCCCGTGCCGTGAATCCGACAAAGTAAAATTCAAAACCATAGCGGCAGTCCCGCAAGCCGCCTGTCTCCAACATCGCGGCCCCTACGAGACTCTCCGTGAAACCTATAACCAGTTGTTTACCTGGATAGAGCAGAACGGGTACCAGCCTGTCGACAATCCCCGCGAATCATATATCGACGGAATCTGGAATCGGGAAGACCCTGCCGATTGGCTCACGGAAGTCCAGGTACCGGTCAAAAAAAGGGGAGATGCACATGAATGAGGTACTGATGGTGCAAAACCTGCACAAGCACTACGGCTCGTTAACGGCGGTGAAGGATTTATCCTTCACCGTCTATCCGGGAGAGATTTTCGGAATTCTCGGACCCAATGGATCCGGAAAGACATCGACTATCGAAAGCATCCTCGGAACCAGAAAGCGAAACGGCGGAAAGGTAAATGTGCTCGGTCTAGATCCAGTGGCGGACCGGCGCCGCCTCTTTCGGCAGGTAGGGGTTCAGTTTCAGGATTCATCCTGGCAAACCGGCATACGGGTTGGCGAGCTGTGCGCAGCAACGGCATGCCTCTACGAGCCCTACCCTGAATGGCGAGAGAATCTGGCCAGGTTCGACTTGCAGAAACGCATTAACAGTCCGGTAGAATCCCTGTCCGGGGGCGAGCGGCAGAAGCTGGCCATCCTACTGGCCTGCATACACAACCCGTGCCTCATCTTTCTGGACGAGCTAACCACGGGCCTCGATCCTCTGGCCAGAAGAGAAACCTGGAGGTTCATCAAACAGCTTCAGGAGCAGGGCAGCTCAATTGTGCTCAGCTCGCATTTTATGGACGAAGTCGAGGAGCTTTGCCAGCGGGGAATAATCCTCCATAACGGCTCGGCAGTTGCCGCCGGAAGCATCCCCGAACTCATCGAGGCCGGCCGGGCAGCCAAGCTCGAGGAGGCTTACATCAACATAATTGAAGGAGTCAGTGCATGAGAAGATTTTGGGTACTTTTTAAAACCGAATTAAAACTTGCTCTGCGCAGTCCGGATGCTATTCTGTTTTCCCTTACTATGCCGGTGGTGATACTGATAATAATTGCATTGATCTACGGGACGAACGCTCCGAGCAGCCAAGAGAGCAGTATAATTGAACAGACCTTCGGGGCTTTCATTGCAATCGGTATCTGTGCGATCGGCCTGATGGGGCTTCCCTTGACATTGGCCGACTACCGGCACAAGAAGGTGTTGAAGCGTCTGCAGGTCACTCCCGTGCATCCGGGGCTCTTGCTGGCCATTCAGTTTGCAGTGCAGGCTCTTATGGCCCTCCTGTCGGCTGCGCTGGTCATCTTCACTGCGGCGGTCTTTTTCGAGTTAAGACTTCCGGGACCACCGGCCTCAATTGCCGCTGCATACCTGGTGGTGCTCGTATCGATCTTCTCTATCGGGTTGGTAATTGCCAGTACTGCCAAGGATATTAAACGGGCCGGAATAATTTGCAGTATTGTATATTTTCCAATGCTGTTGTTTTCCGGAACAACTATTCCCTTTCACGTATTCCCGCAACCGGTTCAGTTGGCCGCACAAGTGCTGCCGCTCCGCCAGGGAATTATTCTGCTGAACGGCATCAGCAATGGGCACAGCTTCGCCGCTTTTTGGCCGCAGTTATTGGTACTGGCCTCGATTGCGGCTGTCACCATTACCATATCTGTTGTGAGCTTCCGCTGGGACATGGAATCTGGCCGCTAAAACACAGCTCACGAATACGTCTGCCGGGGCCTCTTTTTCAGAGGCCCCTTCTTTTAAAGCGTTCTTTGCAGGGGCTGCTTGTATTATTCAGTAAGTTCTTCCAGTTTCTCGAGCTTAAACTTTTTCATCTCGCCTTCGAGGGACTCTACATAGTTTTTATTGCGCTCTGAGAGTTCATTTACATGATACACTGCTTTATTGATTTCGGACGAGCCCTGGGCAATCTCTTCAATACTCTGGCGCACATCCTGGGTGTTTGTTTTTACATTCTCCATTTCACCGATAATCGCCTGGCTGCCGGTGCGCATTTCCGTTGACCCGTTTTTCACCTGGCTGGTGATATCGTTGATCTGGGAAAGAGCTTCCAGAACCTGAGAACTGCCGGCGCTTTGTTCTTCCATGCTGCTCTTGATTTCGCTGCTCAGGTTTATTACCTGGCTTATGCGCTGTTCCACTTCATCGAATGCCTGCACCAGTTCATCTGAAGAGCCGACCATCACGTCCATGAGTGTCTTCAGGTTCTTGATAAATGTGGCACTCTCTTTTGATTTTACACTGGTATCTTCAGCCAGTTTGCGGATTTCATCGGCCACGACAGCAAAACCCCGCCCGGCTTCCCCGGCATGGGCCGCTTCGATAGCGGCATTCATCGCCAGCAGGTTGGTTTTACCGGCAATACCGGCAATAATCTGATTGGTTTCCAGCAGTGCCGAAGATTCCTCGGCAATTCTGTTCACCGCGCTGCTGTTTTGGTCGAGCACAGCCCGGCCCTGCTGCGAGGCGTTTTTCAGCGTAGTGAAACTCTCCTCCAGATTGACCACATTTTGAGTCACCGACTGTATATTGGAAACCATCTGTTCTACAGAAGCCGATGACTCGGTTACGCTTGAGGACTGAGTCTCAATCATCTCATCCAGCGAGCCGATACTGCGGTCGATCTCCTCCAGTGATGCTGAAGACTCTTCAATGCTGGCCGAGAGATTCACAACCAGAGACCGCATAGTTTCCAGATGGCCGGTAATCTGATTTACCGCCGTGGAGGTTTGATCCATATTGGTAGAGAGTTCCAGACTGGTATCAGTCAAATTGCCGGTTACAAGCTGTACCTCCGAAACCATAGAGTGCAGAGAGTGGGACACATTATTCATGCTTTCGCCGATCATTCCGATTTCATCGCGGCTGTTCAGAGTCACAGTATCCGAAAAATCGCCCTCTGCCAGGCGTCCGCTGAACTGGAACAGTTTTGATATTCGCTTACTCATCCTTCCGGAAAAGAACATGGCTATTACAAGAGAGAACAGCACTCCGATAATGCTGGCACTAATCAACATCAGCTTGCCAGCTTCAGCCGTTTCATCCATACCGTTCATACTCTCTTCCACGTGCACGCCTATCTTCGCCTCAACTGCCTGGGATTCAGTCATCATCTGACTATACTGTCTGTAAAAGGTTTCATCCGCCACTGAAAGTGCATCATCATTCTGCTCCGCCAGTTCAAATCTTACTTCTACGGTACGCACGAACCTGTCGAGCTTGTGTTTCAGACTGTCCAGAGCTGTTCGTAGTTCCTTGTCGTGGATTGGTTCGATCTGGTATTTTTCATTGCTGCCACCCTCCTTAAGGGCCTTTATATACCACTGCGCCTCCTCGAACAGCTTGTCGACTGCCTGCTTCTGCTGTTGGCTTTCGGTTCCTGCTATTATCTTCTCTATCCAGAGATGCGCAGTAGTGACGGTCAGCGCATAGTCCTGCATTACTCTTGCGTGGGGAATAGTAACCAGAGCTACGTTCCGGGCTGAGCTCTGGAGTCTTTCAATCTGCAGGTATCCGACCACACCACTGAAGAGAATCACTATTACTACTACCCCAAAGGCAGACAGCATCTTTCCTCGAATCTTCATTATTTCCTCCGGGCTCGAATCGATCTCGAGAGAACGCAGATGGGATTTTAATTTGAAACAGCGTTCCAGATAATGTAACGTTACTTTGAAATTTTTGCAACCAAAAAGTTAAATTCTAATAAAAACGTTAATGTATGTAGCTCGCTTGAAAAAACGGCCTATTTACGTATAAATAATACCCATGCAGTGTATGAGCCGTTTCTTTATTCTTATCACCCTGCTTCTATTCTCATATCCCGGCGCCATGCCCGCCGAACCGCTGAGCTCGCATAATCTGCATCCGTTATACGCAACTTTTGCGCAGTTCCAACCGCGCAGTGCCGCCCTTCAAAAGCCGGAAAGTGCCCGGCTCTACCTCATACAGAGTTATGGAAACAACTTTTTTCTCGATACAGAGGCCGGCGGCAATCCCGAGATCACCGCAGAACTCGACAGTGAAGCAGCCTACAGCACACTGGGGGTACGTTACGGTTTCGGGAAGAGAATCGATGCCAGCGCAGCTCTGCACCTCGCTACACACTTTCCCGGGGTGTTGGACGGCTTTCTGCAATGGTACCATGGGCTGTTCGGCTTTCCGAATGCCGACCGCGAGCTGCGGCCTGATTATAGCCTCCGATTTTACCTCGAAAACTCAGACAGGGTTATTCTCAACGAGGAGGATCCGCTGCTGAGCATTAGCGCACTGCAGATAGAGCCCCGCTTCCGGCTTTTTCAGGACGAGGGAATACCTCTCGACATCAGTGCCGGCAGTTTGATCAAAATCCCCCTCACTAAAGCCTCGCACGATCTGCTCAGCGGCGGATTCGACGCCGCCTTGCGCCTCTTTGCAGATTATGCTGTGTCCCGATTTAGTTTTAATGCCTCGGTCGGAGCGGCCTATCTCAGTACACCCGGCATTCTGCGCGAGTCAGAGTTTACGCACTTCGTCATCCCCTTCTCTTTTACCATCGAATGGCAGCCGCGGCCCGCCATAGCCGTTATTGGTACCATTAACGGCTCCACCAGCCCCTACCAAACCGGATATATTCGGGCGGACAAGTTCAGTTCCACTTTCACCCTCGGCTCCCGCTTCGACCTAAGCCCGGGCAGCTCCCTCGAAGTAAGTATGAGCCAGGAGTTTCTCACTTTTGCGGCCACCGATGTAGCATTGAACATTGCCCTTTCGAAACTCATAGAGTAGTCAAAAAAAAATGCCGTGCGTATACCGCTTACACCGCGTTGTCACTGTACTTTCCCATATTTTTTACTTAAATTGTAAGGTATATGCAGCAGCGAACCTTTTTAATCCGTCTTTTCATCCTATCGGTAAGTATCAACTACGTATGGGAAATGCTCCAGATGCCGTTTTACCAAAACATGCCGTTCAATGAACTCAGAAGCTGGCTGCTCTGTTTTCGGGCCAGTCTCGGCGATGGAGTAATTATCTTGTTCATCTGGTTTCTTGGCTATCTCATCTACCGGCGAAATGATTGGTTTGACCTCACATCAGTATCCAGCCTGGCGGTCATGCTGGTCAGCGGGGCACTGATTGCTATCGGAATCGAAATCCATGCGCTTTCTACCGGCCGTTGGGCATATTCAAGCCTGATGCCGCTTATTCCGGTCATAGGAGTAGGCCTCTCACCGCTGCTGCAGCTCCTGCTGCTGCCCTGGATCTCGATGCGGGCTGCATTAATAAAAAAGTAAACACTTCTTTTTGCAATACACAGCTTACTTTACTATGCTCGAACTATGAAAAACTCATTGCAGTTCAGAATTGCTCTGGCCGGAGCTGTCTCGATCGTCCTTATTGCTGCACTCACCATCGGAATCTCGATTTACTTCTTCAGAGACGAAGTCAAACAGCTTTATCAGCAGGATTTCGAGAGCCGGATTCGCGGCATCGAATATGAATATTCAGATATCGATGCGATGAGTGCCGCTTCGGACGAAGTGGCCCGCCTGCAGGAGCAGCTGCTGGAGCAGCTCTCCCGGCGGTTTCAGAACGAGAAGGGGGTGCAGCCTTTCATTATCAACGGGGACCTCGAACTCATACTGTGGCCCGAGGCGCTGCAGGTAGAGAAAAACTACGCGGAGGCAATTCTGAGCCGCGCGAATGAGGCCGATGAAGTGGACACAGTACTCGATACCAACGCCGGAGATTACTGGTTCATTGCCAGCTATTACGAACCCTGGGATTGGTATACCGGATACGCTGTTTCGCAAGCCCATAAGTACGGCAGTCTGACCACCTTTTTTACCATCAATTCCCTGATTACCATTGCAGTAGCTTTGATTGCAATTCTGAGCTACTACCTAATCCTGCGGAGTTCACTGAATCCGTTGAAACAGGCCGATGCTGCCGTTTCCCGTTACACCGAGGGCGACCTGCGCGAACGCATTCCGGTCAAGCGCGAGGATGAAGCGGGACGGATTGCATCCGGCATAAACCAATTCGCCGACCGACTGAGTGGTATTGTAGGCAGCATCAAGGCAAGCTCCGAGCTGAATATGAGCATAGAAAAACGGCTGGGAGAATCGAGTAATGATGCGGCCGACCTCATCCATAAAATTGCAGAAAACTCCGATGTAATCACCTCTAAAGTAGATGAACTGAGCACACTGATGAACCAGTCCGACAGTTCGGTGGAAAAAATTTCAGGAGAGGTTGGTAAACTGGCCGATCGTATTCAAGAGCAATCTTCTGCGGTAAACCAGTCTACCGCCAGTATCGAACAGATGAACAGTTCGCTCAGCAATGTCGCCGCCATTACTCAAACCAAGAAAACCTCCAGCACTAAACTGGTGCACACCGCCCACGAAGGGGGCCAACGGCTGGAGCAAACCAACAATGCAATCCAGCTGATGCTTTCACGGGTCGATTCCATATCGGATTTCGTCTCGGTGATTCAAAATATTGCCAGTCAAACTAATTTACTGGCGATGAATGCGGCGATTGAGGCCGCGCATGCCGGTGAGTCGGGGCGCGGCTTTGCCGTGGTGGCCGACGAAATCCGCAAGCTCGCCGAGCAAGCCGGTTCACAATCGAAAAAGATCAGCGCGGGAATAAAGGAGATTGTCGGCTCTATCAATGAGGCCGCCGAATCCGGCGACAAAACCCGGGCCGCCTTTCAGGAGATTGAGCAGGAAATTCAGACCGTGGTCAATTCACTAGAAGAGATCAACTCCAGCACATCCGAACTTACCATCGGCAGTGAAGAGGTAATGAACGCCATGCAGGTATTGCAGGAAATTTCTGTAGATGTAAAAGCGGGCGCCGATTCGGTCAACTCCGAAACCTCCACCGTAAAGGAAGCAATTACACAACTGTCACACCTGGCCAAAACTGTCCGCAGCCAGACCGCAACCATTACCGGCCAAACCGGCTCGGCGGAGGAGGTAATCTCAGTGGTATCAGAGGCCTCCGAACAGCTGCGAGATGCCGCCCGTACCCTGAACGAGCAGGTGGCCGTGTTTACTATCGCCGACGGGCCGATTTCAGAAGTCTGACCATTCGCTCCAGCGAACTGCTCTGCTCGAGAATAATCTGTTCAGCTCTCTGCTCTAGACAACTCATGTTTTCATGGGCTGGAATATATCCCCGTATACCGCCGCCGTCAATACACAGTATTTTTACAGTCTTTTTGAAAAATCGTTGCATACATTCACCCTTTTTACCTACAAAAAATTGAAAAAATAGCAAAAATTTCGGCAGTTTTTGAAGCAGAGCGCCCTCTCCAGCCCTCTATTTAAAGTGTAACGATATTTTACGAGGAGAAAAAGATGCAAAGACCAAAGTACTGTCCCAACCCGAACTGTGAGTTCCACTCAGGCGCGCCGACGGAACCAAACTGGTGTCATGTGGCCGGCCGTTATACCACCAAACTCCGCGGCCCAATCGTGCGTTTCAAATGCCTCGCCTGCGGCCGGACTTTCAGCGAACGAACCTTCAACCTCGACTACTACACCAAACGCCACATCTCCTATCAACACATACTGCAGCTCATGGACACCCACAGAAGCATGCGCAAAACCGCCCGAATCCTGGGCGTGAGCCACCAGGCCATCAGCAACCGTCTGCAGCGGCTGGCAAGGCTCTCAATAATTGAATAAAAATTCAATTTTATAGACGTGGGCCTCGTGGGTCCGGGAGTGCCGCCAGTCCGTCGGGGCCGGAGGAGCTTTGAAGCCCTTCTTTAGTTCGCTTGTAAGGAGCAAAATCGTCAGTCCAGCAGTACTGCCAAGCCCCGATAATCCAGCTCATGCTCCAACCGTTCGGCAAACTCCTCCCACAGAGCGTTGACGATAGTAATCGACTGTAGTCTCTCGGCGGGGAGATCGGTCCGGAAAAACTGCGGGTTGGGCGTGACCAGAGCTGCGGCAGCGGGGTCATCGGCATCCAGCAGCAGGGAAGGCCTCTGGGGC
>CAZAMY010000070.1:0-9025 GCA_964485995.1 uncultured Sediminispirochaeta sp. | reverse complement strand
CATAAACTCGGCCAAATTGATGGTCATGGCTCTCAGTCGTTCGATATAAGGATCGAGGAATTTTCGTTCGTTCGGTCGGAGGGTCTCGAGGAAGGCATCTTCATTGAGATCGGCAATGCGAATACCGTCGCGGTTTGCCTTTTGTGCATACGCAACACCGATACCGCGTCCGGTAGTACCAATTGGATTGCGGCGTTTTTCATCCATAGCTTTATCGGTGTCCTTATACTCGGGAAGTACAATATGAGCCCTGTCAGAGATGAAAAGCCTGCCCTGCCATTGAATCCCCTGCTCTTCCAGAGTAGCTAACTCGTTGAACAGACTGTCCGGATCAATAACCATCCCTGATCCCATAACTACTTTTTTATCGGGGTATACCACCCCAGACGGCACCAGGTGGAGTTTATAGGTTTTGTTGGCGTGAACTACCGTATGTCCGGCATTTGCACCACCCGAAAAACGAACCACCAAGTCGGATTGTTCTGCAAGGTAATCGACTATCTTACCCTTGCCCTCATCGCCCCATTGGGCTCCAATTACTACTACCTTCATATTGCGCCTCCAACAAAACCTATGTTTACAGAAAGCCGAAGAATTGTCAATTTAGTCATAAAAAAAGGTGGAAAAAAGCGCTGACTATCAGTAGCATAAAGGTATGAGTACATCTGAAACTTCTCAGCTGTTACAGGAAGCGATAGACCTTGGCCGCCGGCGTCAGTACAAGCCGGCCGTTCAGAAGCTTCTGTATCTGATAAGCGCTGATGACAGCATGGATGAAGCCTTCTTATATCTAGGCCGGAGTTTTCATGCCCTTGGAGAGTTCTCTAGGGCAATCGATGCATTGAGAACCTTCGTTGAGAAGCGACAGAGTTCAGCCGCCGGGCACTTTTTTCTGGGAAGATCATACTTGGCAATGAATATTTATCCGCATGCAGCGGTGCATCTGAGAGAATCCTTGTCAATACGCCCGGGATTTTTTCAGGCAGCCATGCTGCTCGGTTATACACTGTTAAAGCTGCGAAGACCAGATGAAGCCTCAGATCTGCTGGCTAAACTAGTGGAGATTCACCCGAGCGATGAAAACCTATACTCCGGATATCTGAATTCGCTTTTAGTGAGCGGTATACAGCACTTCAAAACGGGGGATACCGAATATGCCCGCGAAGTATTCGAGTTTCTCAAGGAGAAAGGCAAAGAGAACATACTGTTAAATTTGTACCTAGGCATGCTGTATCGTCAGAGCGGAGAATATGCTGCCGCAGTGGAGGCATATGAGGCGGCTTTGAGCGAATCTCCTGGAGATGAACTTATTCTCTATAGAACTGCTATTCTCAACATTCAGGCCGGAAATGAGAAGCGCGGACGAGAGCTGCTGGCGCTTTTGGCCAGAACGTATCCACAATCCCCGCTGCTGCAGAGCGCAGAAGCCGAGCATGCGCTTGCATTTCAGTTTCTACAGCGGAAGGAGTATGAGAAGGCCCTGGATCATGGACTGACTATTCTGAAACAGAACAGCCGTGATATACCAATTAGATTGGTAGTAGCGGAGGCCTACCGTGAACTCGGGTATACAGACCGGGCAATGAACCACTTTACCCGCGCAATCGAACGCGACCGCACGAACCTGCACGCGCATTTCGGCATGAGTATGATCTGGTGGGAACTGGGTGAATATGAGAAAATGCTGCATCAACTGGATACCATTCTGCACTACGATCCGGGCAACTCTTCAGCCCGGTACTACCGGGTTGTATGCCGCAGTAAACTGCCTATAGAGCCGGAGACTGTACTGAATGAACTGCATGCCGCACTCAAGGAGTTCGGTATCGATCCTATCCTGCTTAGGACGATTGCAGAAACTTACGAAATTGCCGGTCTGTTCGACTCCGCCGTAAAGTGGTACCGCAAATGTGTAGAATTTTCACCGGAGCAAGCCGAGGCCTATAGAGCTATTATTGCACTGCGGGATGAAGTCGAACTGCGAGATCTCGGGACATTATTTAAGAAGTATCTCTCTCTACAGCCGAAAGATATTGAAATCCGGACCGACTATATACAGCATCTTTACAGCCGAGAGAGCTACAAATCCGCACTCAAGCAGATTGAATCGGTACTCCCCTATGTAAAGGACTCCCGTTATCTCAACCGTATTCGGGCAATATGCTATCGCAAGTGCGGTGATTATACTCAGGCTGCGGTTATCTATCGTAAATTGCTTCAAAAAGAACCGGAAAAAGAGGAATACCTGCGGCCGTTGGTCTTCTGTTTAACAAAAACGGGACGTACGGACCATGCACTGCAGCTCTTGGAGGCTGCTCTGCATTTCCTTCCCGAGCCCTCTCTGAATTTGTATTTAATTTACGGTGTTATGCATTACAAGGCCGGCAACTCTTCTAAAGCTCTGGATGCCTTCCGAACGGCCCAGGAGATAGCGCCTGACGATTGGCGGGCCTACTATAACGTAGCTGAAATATATCGCCAGCGAGGCATGGAACAGTTTGCCAGCAGATTCTTCGAGCGGGCTGAGAAACTGAAAGCAGCGGCCCGCTGAATTTTCAGTTAAAAATAAAATTGCTGGATTGAATTACAAATTCTTGATACTATAATGGGTACTAAATGAAAGGAGCGGATAATGGCACCAAAAGCACTAGATCTGTTTCAAGCGTACAATCAGGGGAAATTACCAAAAGAGGAAGGCGGATATATAGTATCCTCCTTTTTTCAAGAAACTTCCGCTTACGCTATCTACGAGGTCGTAGCCTATAACAATGTTAAGAATCTCTATTTGAGCGAAGACGGACTTACGTTTGAAACCGACGGAAGTAAATTGTTTGTACTGGTTGAACCTGCAACCTTTCCACAAAAGTATATCGAGCCGTTCCGACGAGATCGCGGTCTTAAAATACCGCACCGCTTTTCGGAGTTGGATATATTTACTGCGAAAAACCAAACCAGGGTAATGGTAAGTAAAGAACCCATAATCTCATATTCTTCATTTACTATTTTACGTCCTACCGGCGTTAACTTTTCACTTATTTTCTACTACACCGAAGAAGTCGTAGACACTTTGGACTTTTTCTTCCAGGAAACCCTGAACAAAGAGGCTCAGATACCGCGTTCGGATGCACGCAAAGGTGCCGAATTGGTGATAACTGGTATAAAAAAGTTCGGAGTCTGGTAGAACTAGAACAAAAACTAGAACAAAATACAGCCTAACCCCTCTATCAGAGTGTTCGTACACCTTTAATAGAGGGGTTTTTTGTGTTTAATCTGCCATATGGCCACAGATACTGCCAGCCCGAGTTGGGCTGACAGGGGAGCTGTGGCCTATGCGTTTGGTTTGGGTACTACTTCCTGGGCAACAGCCAGCAGCGCAATCGGCACCGAATAGACCGAGCAGGATACATAATCAAGGCCGGCTTCTATACAGAAGCGTATGTTTTTCGGGATGGCGCCGTGCTCACCGCAGAGACCGGTAGACAGACCCGGACGGGTCATTTTTCCGCGCCGCGCAGCAGTGCTTATGAGTTCTTGCACGTATGGATCGAGTTCCTTGAAAGGGTTGCCCGGGATGATGTCGAACAGGGTGTAATCCGGCATGAAAGAGGTGTAGTCGTCGCGTGACAGCCCGATGGTGGTCTGGGTGAGGTCGTTTGTGCCGAAGGAGAAAAACTCCGCATAGCGGGCTATGTCGCCGGCTGCCAGGGCTGCCACCGGTAATTCGATCATCGTGCCGAAGCGGTGGTCCATCTTTGAGCTCTCTTTCAGTTTTTTACGCACCTCTGCTTCTATACCGCGCAATCCCTTATAATCTTTACCTTCGATTCGCTTACCAAAGGTGATAAGCTTTAGTTCATCGGAGTTCATAATGAGCGGAATCATAATTTCCGGATACACCTTCATACCATCTTTGCGAGCTTTGAAGGCTGCTTCGAAAACCGCTTCAACCTGCATCTCATAGATTTCCGGATATGAAACGGCAATTCGACAGCCACGATGCCCGAGCATCGGATTGAACTCCTGCAGGCTTTCGGATAACTCGATTACCTGTTTTTCGGTGATTTTTATACCGGCATCGTTCTGCATGTAGTTGACGAAGGTCTTGGTCTGGCTCTTGTTGTGCGGCAGGAACTCATGCAATGGGGCGTCTAACAGGCGAATGGTAACCTCTTTACCGTCCATGGCCTTAAAGATGTTGTAAAAGTCGTCCTTCTGCATTTTTTTTAGTTTGGCAAGTACCTTTCGGCGGTCGTCTTCATTTTCTGATAGGATCATCTGCCGAAACACATTTATGCGCTCTTCTTTGAAGAACATATGCTCGGTTCGACATAAACCGATACCCTCTGCTCCAAAACTAACTGCCAGATTGGAGTCGCGGGCTGTATCGGCGTTCACCCGTACATGAAAATCCTTCACGTGTTTTTTCACTAGTTGAATGAAATCGAGCAATCCCGAGTCCTTCGGATCGGGTTCGATGAGTTCAGCTTCGCCCAGATATATATGCGGTTCGCCGTAATGCGGCACCTGCAGGGTAATGAGATCGCCCTCTTTGAGGGTGTGTTGGCCAATCTTGGCGCTCTTATTGGAGAACTTTAGATCGTTTTGTACCAGCGAAACTTTTCCGTACTGCCGGGAAACCACAGAAGCGTGTGCAGAATATCCGCCTTCGGATGAAAGCACACCGGTTGCAACCTCGATTGCCTTTACATCATCGGCGAAGGTTGCGGGCATACAGAGGATCATACGGGTATCTTCGTTCTGCTGCTGGGCGTTGCGATAAGCCTCGAGCAGAGAATCGGTAGTAAAATAAACTCTACCGATTGCAGCTCCCGGAGCTCCGGCGATACCGCCACTGATGTCTTTGAAGTTCTTAACTGACTCGGGCTGAATAACCGGATGCAGGATCTCATTCAGCTGATCGGGCTTCAAAGCGTGAATCAGGAAGTTGTCGTCGATTTTTTTACGTTTATGGAGATCGAGCAGTAATTGAATGTCTGCTTGCGTCGATTTTGTTACCAAGGGCCGTTGATCTACAAACCACAGTTTTTTGTTCTCTATAGTAAAGCGAATCGAGCGTATTTCCATGAAATGATCTTCAACGGTGCGAGCGGTTTTATCGAGTTCTTTTACATACTTCGGAGATAAGCTGGCTACATCCTGCCCTTTCCGGTCCTCGGAGTTGAAAGTGTCAGGCACGTACCAGCCGTGGATGGTACCCTCTCCGGTAACGGGATTGCGAGTTGCATACTCTCCGCTGCCGCTGTCACTGCCGTAGTTGCCGTACACCATCGGCTGCACAATCAACGCCGCATCTTCGTTATCCAGCTCGTCGAGATTGAGCAGCATACTGATTCGGCGGAGGCAGAATTCCAACTGCGAGTAGGCGTTAGAGAAAAAGTCATCCGGTAATAAGCCGCGCATATCCTCAAGGGTCTTTTTCAATTTACTCGTAGAGGTTTCGTTATTGATAACAGACTCAAGCGTATTGATTTTATCACTGTAAAGTTTAATGTTCTTTTTATCATCATTCAGCTCTGCAATCTTTTTTTCGACTTGAAAGATTCCGTGGATCAAAAACAGAATTTCGTGATATCCGAACTGCTCGCCCACGTAGTCTGCAAAGCCCGGCAGAGTCTCATCGGTAAGTCCAAAGTTGTGCAGTGTCGGGTAATGCACGATTGCCAGGTTCGGGCTTATTACTACCTTCAGCAGAAGCGGGTTCTTTGGATCGTTAAAGGTTTTCCCGGTTTCTTTTTCGAACTGGGTAATCAAATCCGGCAGTTCTGCGGCTAATTCGAAGTCGTCGAGATGTGCGGCTATGTGCGAATCCAGAATAAAGCCGGGTACAATCGGTAGATTTAGAGCTGCGAACTCCATTGCTTGTTTGCCCCGAATACCGAATAGCTCCCATACCTTAGTATCTTTTACATATTTATTACGGCTAAAGAAATGTACTGCTTTATCCATAATTTCCCCCTAGAATAGATTCAAAATGGTGTTTACAGGATAGTGGAGAAATGCCTCGAACTGCGGACTTGCGCCCTGGCGTAAATACCGCTGAAGCTTGGCTACATCCTGGATATCGTCGCCTGCCACTGCAACAAGTATTGCGCTGCCGTGTTTAACCTTGCCCCATTTGAACAAGGAATGAATATCATGAATTCTTTCTCCATCGTAATAAATATATACATCCAAGCCGGGATGTTTGGCCTTATAACTTTGAATGATCTTTTTCCAGGCCTCGACGTTTCCGTTGTGGAAGAGCTCGTTGGTCACCGGAATGGAATAAAAAGGTGTCATTCTCCGTTTCTTACCGACCTCTTCGGTCTTTTCTGGTTTTTCAGACGCTGTTTCCTCTTCTTCCTCCTCTTCGGCCTCGGCTGTTTCCTCCTCTTCTTCCTCTTCAGTCTCGAACTCAATAGTTTTTGCTTTGAATTTACCCTTTAGTAGGAGATCGGGGGTTTTCGCTTTTGATCCGTTCAGGAGTTTCACGAGTGTTTGAATAGCTTTTTGTGCCTTTTTCTCGTCCTCTTTCACATCACCGGCGCTGCAATAGATAGTCAATAATTCGTTTTCTTTGAGAACGTTTAAAGCAGCAAAATGCTCTTCATTTTTAGGATTGATAACCTGGGCTCCCAGGTCAGGATGAAAGTATATTATTACTACATCTACCGCTTTCCATTTAGGAAGTTCTTTTAAGACATAGGAAAAATCATCAAGGCTTTTCTCCATCGTATGCGAGTGAAAGTAGTATCCGTATTTATCTCGCAGCAGTGCATACACTGTCGGAACAATCTGTTGTTGCTGGATTTCTTCTTCATCCAATAAATAGTTGAGCACATCGGCAAGGTTATACCCATCTTCCACATGGTCCATAATTTCCGAAACACTTCGAAAATGGGCCAAAGCTTTATTAAAACCGCTTCTCGTTGAAAGGTGTTCGAATTGATGTTGAACTTCCATACCTTTTCCTTCTGTATTTTTATCTGAAATAGGAACGCCCCCTTACGGGGGCGTTTTAGTGTCCTACCTTACATATTCTTCATTCCGTCATCTTTTTTCTTTTTCGGCCTTCCGCGCTTCTTACCGGTGCTGCTCTTGCTGCTGGTAGATTTGCTGGTAGAGCTCTTGCTCTTCCCGCGGGTGCTCTTCTTGCTGCTTCCGCTGTCTTTTACCACAGTTTCGTTTCCGGATGCTCCGGCTCCCTCAGATGAGGAGTTCAGCATGTCGAGATACCCTTTCCCCTTGGCAGAGGTTTCTCCAGAGTCCTGCTCCACTGCACCGAGATCGGTCGCAAAGTGCTGGTCGATGTCCTCGCGGACAGTTGAACGGCGCCGTGAGAAGGAAGCAAAGGCGGCATCCTGGAAACCCTTCGAAATTCCGTGCAGGAACTCATTCAACACGTTGGCCATTCCGTCCAGAGTTGCTTTTTTGCGCTTGATTGAAGTGATATCAACGTCAAGCAGCAGTCCAGGCTGGATGTGGTACGGATTGATGATGTAATCAAACTTGTTAAACTCGGTCTGCAGAAACTGCAGCCGTTCTTCGATTACACGGCGCTGGATTGGGTAGCGATATCCGTACATATTCTGCAGTTTGTCGCCCATCAAGGCCAGTTTCTTACCGATTTTGTCTTTATCGAAGACATAAGTACGGTTCATTTTTTCGACCTGGGTTTCGGCAGGCTGTACGAATGAGATTTCGTCCCATACCTTGTCGATGTCTTCATACAGCGGATCGCCGGTTTTGTCTTTGATCTTACGGCGGATCTTGTTCTTGTAGATCTTGGCAAGATCGCTGTAGTCGGTGATGCGTTTGAAGAGCTTTTTGTCTTCGTATACCATTTCGAGAACATCCCAGAGATGCTGCACTTCGACTTCGAACGATTTTACCTGTACATCGTAGGCCTTGCGTTCTTCGATAAGCTGAGCGTTATCAAAATACTTCATTTGAATCTGATAGCGTTCATCCGGCAGATCGCGATAGTTGGTATCCTCGTATTCACGAATGATGAGCTCACGTGCGTTCTTGAGGTTCTCAATGTACT
This sequence comes from uncultured Sediminispirochaeta sp., assembly GCA_964485995.1. Taxonomy (GTDB): domain Bacteria; phylum Spirochaetota; class Spirochaetia; order DSM-16054; family Sediminispirochaetaceae; genus DSBN01. The sequence goes on along the minus strand of CAZAMY010000070.1, from coordinate 978 downwards.
GATAGCCCATCTTCGAGGTGTCAAGGATGCTGGTGATACTGTTGATCGCGGTGTTGAAACCGCGGTTGCGGATATTCTCCAGATCGATGATCTTTTTCAGGTTCTCGCGGATATTCAGTGAATCAAACTCTTCAGGATCGATTTCTGCCCGCAGTCCTTCGACCCGGTCCATGAGGCGCTTGCTCATGATCTGGTAGCGCTTGGAGTTAGGATCCTCACTGTCGTCAGAGGTGTGGTTTTCGACACGGCGCATCTTTTCGAAGATGATTTCGCTGTCGCTCATCTCTTCTTTGCCCTGCTCGATTTGTTCATCTTTGACCTGTTCGATCTCTTTGTCGATTTCGTCCATGATGTGCTTGGACAGCAGGTCTTTAATAATGAACTCTACGGTTGCCTGATAGTGGAAAATCGGGCTGATGAGCTCTGAATCGAGAATATTCACCGACAGTTTAACATCACTAACGGTTTTGGGTTTGTAGATATTGTCCTTGAAGGCACACTTTACGACGGAATAGGCGTTCTCACCGCGGATAAACGCACCAACATCGGTTTTCTGCCGCAGTAGAGAGTTGGTGAGATTCTCGAGGTCGTTTATTCCACGCTGAATATGACCCTGCAGGTGACCGTACATGTTGACGATCGATTTCTCTATTTCACCGGTATTGAACCGGTCCATACCGCCGACCTCGTCGAGCAATGCTGAAATTTCTTTAGGTGTATAACGCGCGGTAACCTTCATCTCTTCCCGGTCTACAAAGTTGCGCACCTTCTTCAGCATTTCGTCTTCAGAAGTAACAATATAGCGGTTGAACATGTTCTGGTAGTTCTGGTTGAAGTAGTTGTAGAGCTTCTCCTTTAAACCACCCATAACATCAAGGCGTTCGAGCACGTCTTTGGGAAGTTTAGAAGCTACATGGTTCACGACCTTATCTACTTCTTCTTCCAGAAGACGATCTACTTCAGCCTGTTGATCTCTGC
>CAZAMY010000069.1:0-9084 GCA_964485995.1 uncultured Sediminispirochaeta sp. | reverse complement strand
CATTCTCTCCACAAATATCACAAATCATTAAATCCTCCGTTTTCTCTCCTCCATTGTATCAATAATTCTGTTCACTCACAATATAATACTTTAGGTACAGATTGTGTATAGTGCAGCTAATGTTTCCTCAATATCTCTAACGGCTTTATTTTTCCGGCGCGCCGGGCCGGAAAATAGGCCGCCAGAGTAGCGGCCAGCATGGCCCCCGCCCCGGTCAAAAAGATCTCGATAAACCTGAGACGAATCGGAATGGTTTCCAGATAAAATGATTCGTCAAAGACCTTGATCTGCTCCATTTCCCCCTCTAATAGCGGCGAAAACAGCATTCTGAACAGGTGGCTCAGCAAGTTCAGCCCCTGCTCCAGCCCCGTCAGCAGGCCGTTTATGTTCACTGCTGCCGCCAGTCCGACTGAAACGCCGACTACTGTGGCCACAGTACCCAGCCAGATGCCCGTGTAGAGAAAAGACTTGGTGATGGTCCCCGGGCTCACTCCGACACTCTTCAGCATCGCGATTTCCGGCTCCTTCTCTAACACTAACATTATCATAGAAGAGGATATATTCACAGTCGCCACCAACACAATTAATGCCATCACGAAAATAAGCAGATTTCGGGTGGTTCTAAAACTGTCGAGCATCGGCCGCTCGAGACTGTACCATGTGTAGACATACCAGTCATTCGACAGCTGCTGTAAGAGCTGCTTGGCTGTGGCGCCGGCGTTTTGATAGGGTTCTTCTATTTTTACCCCTATGGTGTAGCTGCCGGGTTCATTGAACAGTACCTTTCCGGTTGCCAGCGGGATGTACATACTCAGCGCATCGAGTTCGTAGTATCCGGTAGAAAAAATTCCGGTAACCGTAAAGAAACTCGGCCGCAGAATAGGAGCTCTGCCGGGCATAGGTTTAGCAGTCAGCAGCCGTATCCGGTCGCCCACTTCTACACCCAGCTTTTCAGCTACCTGTGCGCTCAGCATAGCATCCTGACGCGCTTCTAACCGGAATTCACCCGCCTCAACACTGAGATATTCAGTAATACCCGGATCACTGCGGTAGTAATCCGCCGGAAGCGATCGCACCGATACCCCCGTTTTCCCGTTCTGGGAGTAGACCAGCCCCTCTCCAAATACCACCGGAAAAGCATTCCGCACACCTTCGGTATCTCCGATTGTCTGCAACGCTTCACTGCGTACAGACTCATCAACCGGAGAATACGTCTTTACCTGCAGATGATATGATCCTATCTCGATAAAGCGCCGTGTGATCCCCTCGATCATCCCGCCTGACACTTGAATGACTGTGATTAACGGCACCAGCGACAGACCGATCCCGAGTATTGCTCCTATCAGGTGCTTTGTGGTTTTGTTCGAAGCCCGGGAACCGAACAGCATTCTGAAACCGAGATAGACAGGTGCCGATTCTCTCATTGCTCCTCCAACCTGCCTTCTCGTAGATGAAAATGCGTGTCGGCCTTGTCGCTCAGCGACATGTCATGGGTGACAACCACCAGGGTAGTCTCGTACTGTTCGGCTAAATCGAAGAGTATATCAGCAACCACCTTTGAATGGCGTTCATCTAGATTACCGGTCGGTTCATCGGCCAATACAATTTTTGGCGAGTTTATCAGGGCCCTGGCAACCGCCACCCGCTGCCGCTCTCCACCCGAAAGCTGCGAGGGATGAAAATCCTTGCGCTTTTCCAAGCCCACCTGATCCAGGAGGAGATCCGCCCGTTCCAGAGCCCGGCTGCGTCGTTCACCGCCCATAAATGCGGGCAGCATTACGTTTTCGCGCGCATTGAAGTCTTTCATCAGATAGTGGAACTGAAAGATAAAACCGACCTGCCGATTGCGGTAATAGCTCAGCTTTTCTTCACCGGCAGTATCTATCTGCAGATCTTCAACCCGTATAGTCCCGTAACTCGGATAATCCAGGCCGCCGATCAGATTGAGGAGAGTGCTCTTCCCGCTTCCACTCTCTCCGGTAATAACAACACTTTTGCCCCTTTCTAGGGTCATAGAGATGGTGTGCAAAATGTGCAGCTCTTCCGGCCCATTTTTATAGAACTTCCCGACATTGTCTAAAACTACCATAAACCTACTCATTCCTTAAGATTTCAGCGGGTCGGAACTCGGAAATTCGTTTAGAGGCCGCATACGCAGCCAAAACCGATGCTCCCGCGGCAAATAACACAATTACCAGTACATCGGTGTAGAGAATACGTACCGGTACCTCCTGCATATAGAAGGTTGCTGCCGAGAAAATCTCTACCTGTCGCCCCCCGTGAATTGGGCTCAGAAAAAAGCGAAAAATATCCAGCAGGGTATTTATAAGCGTTTCTGCAGCATGAAAGACCCAGTTGATATGCAGACTAATCGACATTCCGATCATAGTACCGGCCGCTGCACCTATTATGCCGATCAGCGCCCCTTCGACCAGAAAAATGGTGCGTATAGACAGGGTAGATGAGCCGATGGCTCTTAAAATGCCGATCTCCTCGCGCTTCTCCATTACCGATCGCTCCAGAGAGTTTTTAATATTCACCGCTACTACAATGAAAATCAGCCCCAGCACTACCATCATGGTGAGTTTTTCCACCCGCAGCGCCCCGAAAAACGCTCGGTTATACTCCCGCCAAGACTGCAGCTTAAACTGCCTCTCACTGTGGAAGATCCGGCTGCGCAACTGCTGTAGTACCTGCTGATCACGGTATCGGTTGTGAAGCTTGATTCCGATGGTAGGGGCTGCGGCCCCCGTATCGATGCGGTCGACAAAGCGGTAATCTATGAAACAAAAAGATGCATCGTATTGATAATAGCCGCTCTCAAAAATGCCAGTGACGACGAATGCAGTGTTGCTTGGACTGAGAGAGGCGAATGAACGGCCGGTCATGGTGATCATCTGCACCGTGTCACCCAGTCCGACCCCCAGCGTGGTTGCCAGCTGGCGTCCCAGAACGACCCCCGGTACCGTATCGCCCTGTAGGGAGAACCGTCCGTGGACCATGTTCAACTGTTCCAGCAGGCCTTCGTCCTGCAGCACCTGCTCCTCCGGAATAGCTCTCACCAGACTCGAATGGTAATCTGAAAACTCTCCCTGAATCAGAGTTTGGGAGTCTATGAATTTAGAATAAGTTCGCACTGCATCGATCTCTTCGATCTCCGCAATAACAGTTTCCGGCGAACCATAGTCTCCCGATATCCGAATGTGATAGGAGTTGATCTCCAGGATATCTTCGATGAACCCGAGTTGAAGGCCATTCATTACGCTTAATACCGAAATGAGTGCAGTGACTCCGACTCCGATACCTACAATCGACAGGAGTGAAGGGGTCAAGACCCGCCCGGAACGGCGCGACTGTATGTAGCGACGCCCGATATAAAAAATCCATCTGTAGTTCATTTAACGACTATCCCCTATCAGAGATTCTCTACTGACCGCTTCCTCGCCTTCATATTCGACGCGGGCTACAGCTTCACCATTGCGGTACAGCACCTCAGTTCGTCGATCTTCACCACGATACTGCACCTGCTTCTGCAGTACGCCATTTTCGTATATAGCCTCGTCAGCTTGTTCTCCAGCACCTTGGGTGTACACAACCCGCTTTACCGTACCATTCTTCGTCTGCCGCAGTTCCGTCAGTTCACCGTTCTGATATAAGTACTCCGACTGAATTGTCTCAGCAGGAGCAGTCGTACGGCTGTTCAGAATTCTGTCGTCGGCGCTGTAAACTGAACGAACCTGTTTCTCTTCCAGCGGATACAGTTCATCGATAACAGTGGATTCTTCGGTTTTGAGCACCTCTTTTCTGTACACCAGTTCACCTTTACGATACTGCTCGCTAATCCTGTTTTTCTGATTCGAGTAAAAAAAATAGCTCGTCTCCTGGCCGGTGAGGTGCCACTGTGAATGGCTCCCTGCTGGCGAAGAGTAGCTGCCGGCAACACGGGCTCCCCCCGACGAATCAGGTGCATTTCGTATCACCTGCAGCAGTTTACCCTCATTACTGCGAATGTACTTTTCTTCGGCAAGGGGCGTTTGATCATCACTGAAAACCTCCACCCCCTGCAGCTCGCCCTTACTCCACTCGTACACTCTACGTTCAGCGGCGTTGCTCGAGTCTGCAACTGTAAACAGACGCTCCTCCTGCAGACGACCGTTTGCTTCGACCGTTTCCCGCACAAGTGTTCCCTGCTCGTAAAAACGACCGTATTTTATCTGACCTTTCCACTCGTACTCCGCCCGCTGGACCTCTTTTCCGCCTCTGAGCAGGGTTTCAGTCACCGAAGCCCCGTTCGTAATCCTTCTGAGAACGAACTCATAATCATCGACTCTGTAGCGGGATACTTCTTCGACAGCCATTCCCAGACTGTTCGAACGAAAGAATTGAGTGGTGCTGTCAGTGGCTTGCTGCTCCTGCGCAGCGGTCCATGTAAGAGTACAGGCGAACCACACTAGGAGCAATATTATGCGCTGAGAGCTGTGCCGCTTATTCATCAGAGAGTAGTATATCTAAAAACCGCTCCTTGTTAAAAGGTTCGATATCGCCGTATTTTTCACCGGTACCCATGTAGTAAAACGGAATCTGCAGCTGACGGCAGATCGAAACAACCGCCCCACCCTTCGATGCTGAATCGTACTTCGCCAGTACCGCGCCGTCCAGTCCGATTGCCTCATGAAACATTTCAGCCTGCCGGACTCCGTTTTGTCCGGTAGTAGCGTCTATTACCAGCAGTTTTTTATAATCTCCGTTTTCCAAGCGGTTTTTAACTACTTTATCTATTTTCTGCAGCTCCCGCACCAGATTAGCTTTTGTGTGCATTCTCCCGGCAGTATCTACCAGTATGATCGGAATTTCATTGCTTTGTGCGCTGCTGATTCCATCGTAGATCACCGCCCCCGGGTCAGAACCGGGGTTTTGTCGAACCACCCGAAAGTTCAGGCGTTTTCCGTGCTCCTGCAGTTGGTCAATTGCCGCAGCCCGAAAAGTGTCGGCAGCAACCAGTAGACTCTCGAGCTGATGCTGCTCCCGGAAATAGTGGGCCAGTTTAGCCAGACTGGTAGTCTTCCCGACACCGTTTACCCCCATCACCAGCAGGAGGGTCGGCCGCGATGGGTCGATATGAAGCTCATCTGTAAGCAGGTACTCGTGCAGTTTTTCTCTGATGATTGCGGTCACATCTTGCCGGTCTTTAGCTCTATTCGAGCGAACCGCTTTTTCGACCTCATCCACGATTTCCATGGCCGAACGGGCCCCGAGATCGCCTTCGATCAATTGATCTTCTAAATTTTCAAGGAACTCTTCCGTCTGTACAGATCGGTTGAAGAGTGCGCGTAAGAATCCCTTTTTCTTCACAGTAGGTGTCTCCTTTATGAATCGAATGTTGTGTATTTCAGTATTCCTGCGAATTTTGAATATACTGCCACATATGCAGAAAAGTATCGGTCAAAAGTATCCCGTTTATCAACATACTGCCAGCATAGGCAGTGTACCATAGAGTCGATCCGGCGCGCAATCTTTCAAGCTCGCCGGAGCCGGCTGACGGGTTGCTCAGAGCAGAATTATACGCGTATGCGTATTCACTGCTCAGACCGTAACTGACCACAGTGAGGGGCAAACTCAACAAAAATGCCGCCAACCCCTTATAGAAGCGTTGCCGTGACCGTTGGACCACCGCGTCGATGTTCACTTCGAGCGGGTGAAGCTGGGCCTCTAGCCTGCGGTCGGCCGCTTCCATCACGTACATCCGCGGTGAATATCCCGATTTCGTAATCAGCAGATTGGCCGGTGCAACCTGCTCTTTCAGAATCAAAGGGGTTGTGCCCACCTGCATCGAATTGAGAAACACGGCTGCACCACCGGGATCACTGCCTACTATCCATGTCTGCGGATCATCCTTCTCTAAAGAAACCTGTACTATCTCACGTCCCTTTGGACTGGTTTCTACAGTAATGGCCCTGCTCTTATACCCCTTTGCCCTCACTTCAATACTGTGAATACCGGGGTCGATATAGCGGAGGGTGCCGGTTTCATCCGTCTCGGCATCTGAACCGTCCACAGCTATTTCAGCGGTCGACGGCTCTACCTCGAAAGTAATATCGCTCCACTCTTCGCCGTACAGAAAGCTTCTCAAAGCCCCCGACAGTTCGCCGGTGAACTGATCTATTTCACTGGGAAAGAACGTTCCCCGGTACAGCGTACGGCTGGAATTGGTATCGTTGAGGTATACATGCATTTCTACATACAGGAGATCGTCCAGGGCTTCTATTCTGCCTCCGATCAGGCAGTCGAGTTCCTGCTCAGTGGTCCATACTTTCAGGGGAAGCCGGGGCGGCGAAAACAGATTGCCGTCGTCGTTCTCTGCTGCCAAAATGCATGCGGGCCGCGTTTCTATTTTCCACTCCGCTAAGTCGGTACCTATCAGCTGCCGTATTGCGGTCCGCTTATCGGCAATATCAGCCTCTAGTTCTGCGAGATCAGCACGCTCATCCCGTTCAGAATCGAGAAACGCAGCAGCGCGCCTCTGCATCAGGCCATGCAGCTCTTTTTCCAGCTGAGAGCGCTCATTTTGCTTCAGATTTTCCCGTAAACTCTGCCGCTCTTCCGTACTAAGCAGATGCGAGGGGCACCGCCGGACAGTCTCAAACAGAGAAGCGGGAATCTGATGGGCGAACCGACGGTACTGCGGCCGCAGGTCCTGTTCTTCAAATCGGGATATCCCGACTCGCCATGTCTGCCTAAACTGTTCGGACGCTTCCTGCGCAGTAATGCGTCCTGCCGCGAAGACCACCCCAATACACAGGACAAAAAACTGCAGCCTTACTATTCGCTTAATATCCATCGCTCCCGGACGCTTTTTTCACGGCCGATATTATTCGCTCCGTCTTAAATGGTTTCACGATAAAGTCCCGGGCACCCAGCTGGATTGATTTCATTATATATTTCTGCTGACTCATGGATGAGCACATAATCACTGCAGCACCGGGATTCAACAACTTGATTCTCCGCAGGGCCTCGATGCCGTTCATAACCGGCATGGTAATATCCATGATTACTATCTGCGGCCGCAACCGATTGTAGAGGCGCACCGCCTCGCGTCCGTTCGGTGCCTCCCCGACGATCTTTACGCCGGCACCTTCCAGCGCTTCACGGATTACCCTGCGCATCATACCAATATCATCGACAACCAGCACCGTCGGAGCCATTACGCCTCTCCCGTCATCCGCCATTTGAGATACGCCTCTATGAATCCCCCGATATCACCGTCCATAACCGCCTGCACATTTCCTACTTGGAAATCGGTTCTGTGGTCCTTGACCATGTTATAGGGATGGAACACATAGGACCTGATTTGATGACCCCAGGCGATGTCCTTTTTCTCCTGGGCGTGCTTCTCGTGCTCCTGGTCCTGCTGCTGCTTATAGTGCTCGTACAAGCGCGATTTGAGCACCTTCATGGCAGTTTCCCGGTTCTTGTGTTGGCTACGTTCGTTCTGACACTGCACCACAATACCGGTTTCGAAATGGGTGATTCTCACCGCAGAGTCGGTCTTGTTCACATGCTGGCCACCGGCCCCTGAAGCCCGGTAGGTGTCTACCCGGATATCTTCAGGCTTCACCTCTACGTCGATATCGTCCTCAATTACCGGCGAACAGTACACCGAGGCAAAGGAGGTGTGCCGCCGCTTGCTCGAATCGAAGGGGCTTATCCGCACCAGGCGGTGGATACCGGTCTCTCCATACAGATATCCGTAGGCGTATTTTCCGCTTACCTGAATAGTTACCGATTTGATGCCGCCTTCGGCCTCCAGCATATCGATCAGTTCATAGGAATAACTGTTGTTTTCACACCAACGGGTATACATCCGGTACAGCATGCTCACCCAGTCACAGGCCTCTGTTCCGCCTGCACCGGAGTGAATGGTAAGAAATGCATCGCTCAGATCGAATTTTCCCGAGAACATCTCGAGCACCTGCAGTCTCTCGACCTCTTTACGTATCTGCTCCACATTCTGCTCTATTTCGGGGGACAGCGATTCATCGCTCTCCTCATTCGCAAGCTGATACAGCTCCTCCGTCTCCTCAATTTTCTCTTTTAACTCTTTCCAAGGATCGATTTTCGCATGCAGATTGTTTAAGTCCTGAAGAACCTTCTCCGCACTCTCGCGATCGTTCCAGAAATTCGGATCGGCAGTCTGCCTCTCCTGTGCTTTTATCTCTTCTTCAGTTTTCTCGGGGTCAAAGACGCCTCCAAGAATCGAGAATTTGCTCTTTCAGGTCACTAATCGGCTGTTCAAAATCGGTCAGCATGCTTTACTCCTTATGTCTTAACCACAACACGTTTCCAGCGCTTATGGTCTAATGTTGTAATTATGAGGTTCCCCTCCAGGGGGTATTGATACATTCTTACCTTATCATAGTAGTCTGTTCTTCTGTCAATGTCACGCTTGATGCGCGGCAGGTACTTCTCTTTCAAGCTCACGGACTCCCAAACCCCTTTTTGGATGGTAGAAAAGCCGTACATACTCAGCAGATCTTCAATTTCATCATCTCTACCTTCGGTACCGGGCTCGAGAACTATAGAAACAAACACTCTTGTCCCCCTGTTCATTTTTTTCTATTGCACATCAGCAAGCTTGTCGATTAATATAACATATATGCGTAACGGTGTCCTTAATTTCATACTGCTTCTTTGTTTTCTGTTGGGGTCTCAACTGTCTCTCTCAGCTGAGATTTTCGCTCCATTCGTCTCAGGGCTTTCGGTATCGGTTTCGGCAAACTCGGTGACCCTCTCGTGGAAACCCGCGCCTAGCGGAATCGAAACCTATGAGATCTACCGCTCTACCCAGAGCTTCAGCGAGAGTACCTTCGGGCGAGCGGTAAAAATCGGTACCGTGACCAGCGATATCACCGCATATACCGACTATCCGCCCAGCAAGGAGAACTACTACTACGCTGTTCTCGGGCGCGCCGACGAATCAACGCTCTACAAGCTGTTTATTCCCTACCGAAATATCACAGTATCTCCGGTTGCGGTCGAAACCACCGACAGCCTTACCTACGACTGGCCCGCGCAATCGACCTACGT
>CAZAMY010000068.1:0-9238 GCA_964485995.1 uncultured Sediminispirochaeta sp. | reverse complement strand
CTGGGCTCGGGCAGTTCAACAGTAATCTGCGAACGGGGTTGACTCGTATCCGGCAGTATATCCGCTTCGGGGGTCACAGGCCCAGTCTCTTCGGTTGGTTCTCCCGATTCGGCTGCAACCTTCGCCTCGGGCACGGCCTCGGCCTCGGTGTCCGGCTCAAGCTTCGGCTGCTCCTCTGCCGGTGGTTTCACAGCGACCGAAGCTTCTCCTTTGGGTTCACTCGGGGGTTCACTCGGAGCCTCTTCGGCCTCTGTTTGCTCTCGGTCAGCCAGGTACTGCTCAACTACTGACAGTCCGTCTTCATCTACTGCCGCCGAAGGGTTCAGGTCGGGATCTGCAGTATAAGGGGTGTCCTGCGAGATCATCGGCTCGATCATATCCGTGTCGCTTTGCAGCGGGCTTACCTTGGCGGTGAGAATCTCATCCTCAGAAATTCCGAGTGCCTGCGCAACCTCACGCGAAACCTGCATAAAGATTCTATCTGTATTTACACGCTCAACAATTCGGACTTCTACAGTTGTTCCGTTGGAGGGATGTGTAATCTCGACCTTGCTGTCGAGAGGGAATGCATTCGAGGCAGCATACATTCCGCTATGGGGCAAAAGGCCGTATGGTGCAGTGGAAACCTTTCCTTCCCAATAAGAGTCCTGTGCCCAGACCATTCCGGTACAGATGGCGATGAATAGTAGTAGTGCCGCGGCACCTATAATTCGTTTCTTCGTCATATTACACTCCCATATCTCATTCTCGGGGGTTGTGTACGACATATTGAGAACTTTCTGCCGTTACAAACCGCCGAGCAACTGCAGCAGATTACATTCCCTGCAGGGCCTGAGAGCCGACTTGCCGTCCCATCCGCCGTATCAGCTCCTTATCTTCCAACTCTTCCCGGTCGCCGGCTTCAGACAGCAGCACTACACCGTCGGCCAGCATTTTTTCAGAATTGAGTTCAAAAAAACTGTACAGGGCTTTTTGTGGGAGGAGTTCTTCCTCATCCTCCGTAAATTTCAACTGAACCTGGAGGATATAACTGGCCCCTCCGGATTTGGCTACTCGAAACGACGGAGTGTCGGCAAAGGTCTCTTGAGCCCCATCCTCTGGTTCCTGATCATCATATTCCTGAAATCCGCCGTTGAAAATGATGTGTCCGGCACCAAAAAATACTTCCATAATCCCGTCTTCGACGTATATTACGGAGTCCTGCTTGTTTCCGCTCCCCGTAGGCACTTCCGAGAACAGCATCACCGTGTCTGCGGGTAGAGCTGCCAGCGATAGGCAGAGGAAAAGCATGAAGAATACCGATTGTTTTATAAGCTTGTACATATTAATAATATCGGAAGAAAAGGCGGGTTTGTAAACCGTCGATACCGCCGTTAAGCAATCACAGCTGCCTCTGACCGGTTTGAACCGTCGAAGTGGTTGCAGTGCAGCAATTTCCATGGTATTTTTCTATTCAGAATCGTGAAGAAAGAAGTGCAGCCGGCCGGCAATAGCAACGTTGAATCAGCGGGTACTCACCGTATGAAGTATTATGTGATACAGGTCTTAACCCGGGAAGAACCAAAGTTCCTTACATTAGCCCGGAATGCGCTGCGGGTTGATTGCCCGGAATGGGCTGACAGCGGCCGGTTTTTATGGCCGCGCCGTAAGCTCACCATACGCAGGCGTGGAAAAACAAAAGAGGAGCTCGCGCCAATATTCCCCGGATACCTGTTTTATGAAGCAAGCGACCTACCGACCGAGGTGTATTGGACACTGAAGCGGACCTCGGGGTTTATCCGCTTTCTGAAAAACAATCAGAACATCGAACCCCTGACCGGCGATGATAAAGGATTATTGCTTCATTTTCTGAGCTACGGTGAAGTGGTGGATAAATCGACGGTCACCTTCGACAAAAACAACCGTATCGAGGTGCTCGACGGTCCGATGAAAGGCCTTGAGGGGCGAATTGTGAAAGTGGACAAACGAAAGAAACGGGCTAAAGTACAGCTCTCGCTGTATGAACAGTCATTCTTAATCGATTTTGGATTCGAATTCTTAGAGAAGAAGAGCAAAGATGATCCGGGAAAAACAGAGTAATATTTACATCATCGGAGCCGGATTTGCCGGTCACGAGATTGCCGAAGAGATAAAGTCAAAGGGAATCCTCGGAAACGTGGTTGCGTTTATAGACGACGATCCCGATAAAATCGGAACCGAGATCAACGGTATTCCGGTGTACGGGCCCATCTCCTCAATACAGTCGGTGATGCAGCATACGCCGGCCGATGAGGCACTGATAGCTATTCCGGCGGCAAGCAGCGAGCAGCTCAGGCGGATATATACCATTCTCCAGAACACAAAGCTCACCCGCATCCGGATTCTGCCGAAACTCTCACAGATTATAGACGGCGATGCCCACCTCATTCAAACCCGTGAGATCACCGCACAGGACCTGTTGGGCCGTAATCAAATTTCTATCTGTCTTAAAGAGAGCCTCGACTACCTTCGGGGACGGAGGGTCCTGATTACCGGTGCCGGAGGCAGTATCGGCAGCGAATTGGCACGCCAACTGCTATCGGGAGGTGCCGAACGCTTGTATCTGTTCGATCACGGCGAGAATAGCGTCTATGAAATAGAAAAAGAATTGCGGATTTTACAGGAAGAGGGGGTCGGTGAGAAAGCGACCATTGTTCCTATCATCGGGGAGATGCAGGATCCGAGTTACATGAACTTCATCATCCGGCGGCTGAAGGCAGATGTCATATTCCACTGTGCCGCCTACAAACATGTACCGCTGCTCGAAGAGAATCCGATCGAAGCCATTAAGAACAACGTTTTTGGTACAAAAAATGTGGTCGAAGCAGCCCGGGCAAACAATGTGCCCCGCTTTGTGCTGGTATCCACCGACAAAGCGGTTAACCCGACCAGCGTGTATGGCGCTTCGAAGAGCCTGGCCGAGGAGATCGTTCTGGGCAGCAACGGCGGCCCCGGCGATTACATAGTCGTGCGCTTCGGGAATGTGCTCGGCTCCCGGGGCAGTATCGTTCCCCTGTTTACCAAGCAGATCCTGAAAGGCGGGCCGGTAACGATTACCCATCCCGAGGCTACCCGCTTCTTCATGACCATCCCTGAGGCCTCCTCGCTGGTTTTAAAGGCCGGCGGTGTTGGCAGGGGTGGCAATGTCTATATTCTGGATATGGGAGAACCTCTGCTTATTCGCGATTTGGCCGAACAGATGATCCGGTTCTACGGCTTTTCTCCCGAAAGCGAGATACCTATTCGCTACATAGGCTTGCGGCCCGGAGAAAAGGTGCACGAACGCCTGTGGGCCAAAGGTGAAGAGCTGATAAGAACGGAACACAGCGGGATCAACAAACTAGACCGAATTCCGCGTTTCTCTGTGCGTCTAGACGAGGTTCTCGATGCGCTGCGTCCCATTTGTTTTTTCGATTCAAATTCTCCCGAAATTTACCGTAACCGGATTCTGTTGCGCGAGACACTGCAGAACTACCTGCCGACAATAAGAAAGGCTGAGAATGAGCCGGTCTACTGATTCAAAAAACCCCGCAGAGTTTATACCCTTCGCCCGCCCGTCCATCGGCCGGGAAGAGGAGGACGCGGTGCTGGAGGTGCTGCGCAGCGGCTGGTTGACAACTGCTGGTCAGGCACAGGCCTTTGAACGCGAGTTTGCCGAGCTCACCGGAGCAGCCCATGCTTTGGCGGTCAATTCGGCTACCGCCGGGCTGCACCTTGCCCTAGAGGCACTGGGAATCGGGCCGGGTGACAAAGTCGTTACCACCCCCTACACCTTTACCGCCACCGCAGAGGTAATCCGCTATCTGCAGGCCGATCCGCTGTTTGTCGATATCGATGAGCGAACCCTTACGATAGACCCTGAAAAAACAGAATCAGCCCTCGCCGGGGACTCCGCTGTAAAAGCCCTGCTGCCGGTGCACATGGGCGGGCATCCCTGCGATATGAACGCCCTGGCGGGGATTGCCCGCAAATACTCCCTTTCCATAGTTGAGGATGCGGCCCACGCCCTGCCCGTGCGCTACGGCGACTCCTTCTTAGGCTGTATAGGCGATGTGGGGGTCTATTCATTTTACGCGACCAAAACGATCACCACCGGCGAAGGGGGGATGGTGACCACTTCCAATCCCGAGATAGCCGCCCGGATCGGCGTAATGCGGCTGCACGGTATCGACCGAGAGGTGTGGAAGCGCTACACCGACAGTAAAGCTTCGTGGAGGTATGATGTAGTAGCGGCCGGTTTTAAATATAACCTGCCCGATATGGCCGCAGCGGTTGGAAGAGTACAACTGCGGCGGGCCTTCGAGTTTCTGGATCGGCGCCGGATAATCGCCGAACGTTATCTGGAGGCCTTCCGGGATTTGGACTTTCTCGAGCTGCCTTCGGCGCCGGATCAGCACGCGTGGCATTTGTTCATCTTGAGAATTAAGCCGGAAAAGCTTACCATTAATCGAGATGAGTTCATCAACCGGCTTCAAGAGGCGGGCATCGGAACCTCAGTGCACTATATTCCGCTGCACACTATGAGCTACTATGCCCGTACCTACGGTTTCGCGCCTGAAGATTTCCCGATATCAATGCGGGTTTTCAGAACGGCTTTCAGTATTCCGATCTATCCCGATCTGACTGACAGCGAGGTCGCACAGGTAATCGAGGCGGTGAAGTCGGTTGGAGCCCGCCATTACCGAAGGAGCAGCAGTGCCAGATAGCTACCGCTTTATCGACGAATACAGCAGCCGCGATATGCTGCATATCAGAATCGTCCGCGCAGATATCCCGCGCGGCAGTATATCCTCCACCGAGTCGACCAATCTCCCCGATGAAGTGCTGGTGTTCGATTCCGACGATATCCAGGGGAGCAACCGGGTCAGTGTGCTGGAAGAGGAGATGCCGCTGCTCAGCGACGGGAGTATAGCCTACGAGGGCGAGCCGATTCTGCTGATAGCTGCGGAGGAACAGGACCTGCTCGACGAGGCCGAGCGGTATATCAAGATTTCTTATGAAACCGATTTTTCACTGCTGGCCTTCGAACCGGCTTCGAAAGAGCAGACCGTCGACTCGGTAAGCATCTCCCGGGGCAATCCCTCCAAAGAGTTCGAAGAAACCACACAAATTGTGGAAGCCGAATACCGCACCACCATCGAAAGTCATGTAAGCCGGGCGCCTATCGGCGCCTACACCGAGTACCGGGACGGCCGCTATAATGTATACACTCCCAGCCACTGGCCCTTCCATGTCCGCAGAACAGTGGCGGATGTACTGGGCATAGCAGAAGCGGAAATCAGGGTGATTCAGACGAATCCCAGCCCGGCCTATGGGGAGAAAGTGGTCTACCCATCAATTCTATCGGCAATGTCGGCACTCGTCTGCAAAGCCACCGGGAAAGCCGCCCGGCTGCTCCTGGCACCCAAGGAAGCGGAGGAGTTCACCACCCGCAAAGCACCGGTACACGTAAAAAGTACTTCCATTCTGAATGAGACCGGCAGCATTATTGCCCACGACATTCATATGCGATTCGATGTCGGCGCCTATCCGCTGTTCACGAAAGAGCTTCTACGCCGGGCGGTCATCACCTCCGGAAGCTACTACCAGGTGCCGAACGTCTCTATAACCGCCGAAGCTATTCGAACCTCCGCTCCTCCGATGAACATCTATCGCGGCTTGGGGGTATCCCAGAGCCTGTTTGCCACCGAGGTGCATTTTTCCCGGCTGGCAGAGTTTTCTCAGCTCAACCCCGGCGACTGGAAAAAGAGCCACACCAAGGACAAGCACATTATTACCGGAGTGCACGTACCCAATATGCCTCTGGAGAAACTGGTAGATACGGTAATCGAGCAGTCGGATTTCTACCGTAAACACTCAGCCTATGAACAGATCCGCAAACGCCGCAATTCCGTCAAAGCCTCGCGCAGGTTTTTGCGCGGCATCGGTATCGCCACCGGATTTGCCGGAAACGGTTTTACCGACAAGCCGGTGAGCGGCGGCAACTGGGGTATCCGGGCGACCCTTGATAAAAAGGACCAGCTGACAATTGAATGCGGAACTATGACGATACCCGAGGCCATAAAAACTATCTGGAAACGCCGGGCCGGTGAAACCTTGGGGATCTCACCGGATTCAGTGGAAATCGCCTCCGGCAACACCGATTCACTGCCCGATTCAGGCCCGATGATGCTGGGCATGCCGGTGACTGTATATACCAGTCTGGTAGACCGCTGCTGCAACTATATCCGCAAACAGAGGTTCAACAAACCACTGCCCATCGAGGTACGCCGCAACATCATCGCATCCAGAAAAGCGACCTGGGACTCCTCCACCTGCACGGGGCTGCCGTTCCACAACTTCTCGTGGGGTGCTGTCGTAACTGAGGTACAGCTCGATCCGTTAACCCTGGTACCGGAGGTTCGTGGGGTGTGGGCAGCCTTCGACTGCGGGCTGGTGTACGACACTCAGTATGCAGTCTCAATTGCAGAAGGTGGTATCTATGAAGCCCTGGCATGGGCGATGGGAGAGCAGAAAGTTACTCCGCGCTACTACCAGGACTATGTCATCGAGGGGCATGAAACTCCGAATCTGCGACTGCCCCCGGTATCGGTAGTTTTTGCAAACCGGGCCAAGGGGCTCCCGGGCGGCATTAATGAAATTGCCGAATCGCTGGTACCGGCCGCCTTTGTCACCGCTCTGAGCCAAGCGACCGGAGTCTACTTTGACCGCATTCCCCTCACCTCGGAGACAATTCAGAGCTACCTGGAGGAACCTTCATGAGAATAAGATTCACTTTGAACGGGAATCCAATCGAAGCTGAAGCGCACACCTCCACCCGACTGGTCGACCTCCTGCACCGGGAGATTCAGGTACAGAGTCTGCATCCGTCCTGTTACGACGGACAGTGCGGGAACTGTGCGGTTCTGTTCAACGGCGAATTAGTCTATTCATGTCTACTGCCGGCTTTCGCCGCACAGGGCAGTTCGATCTATACCTACGAGGGAATCGTCAAGACCCTGGAATACAACGACATCATCTCCGGGTTTCATGACGAGCAGGCCTACCCCTGCACCTACTGCCTTCCGGCCAAAGTCGTCATTACCCAGTCCATCCTGGAAAGTACGGTTGATCCGAACACCCAGGAGGTGCTGGAGGCCTTTTCCGGCACCTACTGCCCCTGCACCAATTTCAACAACCTGGCCCGCGGTGTTATCCGGGCCGGCGAGTACAGGCGGAGGCGGCTGCATGCATGAGAGTAAAATCTTCCAGCCTACCTCCGTCGGAGAACTCCTGCGCACCTATCAGGAGTACCCGCAGGCCCTTCTGATTGCCGGCGGGACCGCCCTGGCCCGCGAACAGAAAAGTGACGGCCCGCTCGATCTGCCGGAAATTGTGCTGCACATCAACCGCATTCCGGAGCTGCAGCGCATCAGCCGCACGGAACGTTACTTTGAAATCGGCGCCTGTGTTCCCATCAGCCGTATTCTGAAGGTTGGACAACATGTGCTGCCGAAAGCCTTTACCCACGCCCTCCACAACATCGCCCACCCGGCCATCCGCAATATGGGCACCCTGGGGGGGAATCTCGGCCATCGCCCCCGCCGACTGAACACATTCGGCCCGCTGACTATTCTGGATGCGCGGGTAGAACTGCGCAAACTCGGAAACAGCCGCTGGGTACAGATACCCCGGCTCTTCAACAAATCCGGAGAACCGGCCCTGGAACGCGGCGAGCTGATTAGCCGCATTCGTATTCCCTTTGTCGACTGGAATCTACAGTTCTATCAGCGCATCGGTGATCCCTTCACCAAGCCGAAATCCTCCCTCACCTTCAGCGCACTCAGCGATGTAAAAAAGGGCGAGGTCACCGATTTTCGGGCCGCCTTCACTTTCCTCGGCCGCTCGGTGCTGCGGGACCGCGAGCTGGAAACCCTGATTACCGGTAAAAAGGTTCCGCTGAGTGAACGTATCCGCTCCGAGGCGCGCAGCATGTTTCGCAGCTCTCTGATGGGGCTCCCGGGTGATGTGACCCTGTTTCAGAAACAACGGGCCCTCAGACTGCTGCAGTGGTATTTGAGTGCACTCCACGAGCCCACCTCGGAGCTATTTTACTAATCAATATCTTTCGAATATCTTTACGGCTTCGTGTCCATCCGGTATATTTTGACTAAGGAGTTCTTGCATGTCTCAATTCGTCCATTTACATAACCACACCGACTACTCGCTCCTGGACGGAGCTGCCAATATAGAGAAGATGGTGAAAACCGCCGCCGATCTGGGAATGGATCAGCTGGCGATAACCGACCACGGCAATATGTTCGGTGTGCTGAAGTTTTACAAAACCTGTAAAGCTCATGATATAAAGCCGATTATCGGCTGTGAATTCTACGTGGCGCCGGAGTCCCGATTCGATAAGAAAGGTTCCGAACAGAAGAACCGTTATTATCACCTGCTGGTCATTGCGCGCAACCAGCAGGGCTACAAAAACCTGATGCAGCTCTCCAGCCGGGCGTATACCGAAGGGTTCTATTACAAACCGCGGATAGACGACGAGTTGCTGGAGAAATACTCCGGCGGGCTGATCGGGGCCAGCGCCTGTCTGGCCGGAGAAATCCCGCAACTGATTATGGATGATAACTACGAAGCGGCGGTGGAAAAGGCGCATTACTATGAGCGCCTGTTCGGCCAGGAGAACTTCTACCTGGAGCTGCAGGACCACGGTATTCCCGAACAGAAAACGGTGAACCAGACTCTCATCAAAATGTCCAAAGACACCGGGATACCACTGATTGCGACGAATGATATCCACTACATCAAGCGGGAGGATGCCAACGCCCAGGATATCCTCATCTGCATCGGAACCAACAAAAAGAAGGATCAAAACGACCGACTCAAATTCGATTCGGACCAGTTCTACCTGAAGAGCCCGGCGGAGATGGAGAGTCTATTCAAGCATGTCCCCGAAGCCCTGGAAAATACCGTCGAGCTGGCCGGTAAATGCGACCTTGAGATTCCCCTGCCCGGCCCGATCCTGCCGCACTATGAAATTCCACCGGAGTTCGAATCGCTGGAGGATTACCTGCACCACCTCACCATCGAGGGCCTGAAAGAGCGCTACGGTGCGGTAACGGAGGCTTTACGGAAGCGGGCCGAGCACGAACTGGGCATCATCAACTCCATGGGCTTTCCCGGCTACTTTCTGATAGTGTGGGACTTCATCGACTTTGCCCGGAAGCAC
>CAZAMY010000067.1:0-9299 GCA_964485995.1 uncultured Sediminispirochaeta sp. | reverse complement strand
ATCATGTTGTTTTTCAAGGCATGCCAGAAGTTGGGATCTTGCAGCATTCGCGAATAATGCATAAGTCCTACAAAATTCCAATTTCCGCCCTTGTTTGGATTAAAATCTGAAAAACTGAGAAATACTGAGTAGAATACCGGATAGGCAACTATTGCCAAATACACTAAAAGTGCCGGGGCTACAAAACCCAAATACACCGGAAACTCTCTGCGGGCGCGTAAGTTCACAACAACTCTCCTACACTCTCTTCGATTTTAAAAGAGGAGAGGGAATGCACCCTCTCCTCATATATCCTTCTATTACTGTCGGGCAAGTTTCTCAACTTGATCGGCAACTTCCTGCGGAGTTGCCTGGCCAGCAACAATTTTCTGGGCTCCCGAATTCAGAGCATCGTTCGGAGCTCCTGTCAAGAACGCATCAATGACCTCGGTGTTCATTGCAGTCTGAGCAAGTTTAACCTTGCGTTTCACAATCGGTTCCATGTCGTCCGGTACCTCATAGCCCTTCAGGATGGGAGCGACAATTGCACCGTCGCGCAGTCGCTGAGTAGATTCGGGTTCGGAATAGAAGTAGTTCAGGAACTTGAGGGCTGCATCCCGAACTGCCGGGTCTGAAGCGCCCTTCTTGGTGATTCCGTACCCTACCTGGATTGCCGCTGCCACAGAACCTTCCACACCGTCTTTCTGTCCAGGAAGCTCGGGCCATGCCATCAACTGGGTAGCGGCTTTAACTTCCGGATTTTCGATTGCGCCTGCGACCCACTGTCCCTGTACCATAAACAGCGCCTCGCCGTTGTTATATTTGGAAGTATTGGCACCGTAGTCTACCAGCACCGATTTCTCAGTAATAACTCCATCCTCGACCATCTGGTCTACGAACTCCAACGTTTTCACCATGGCCGGATCGTTGAATTTGTGTTCGCCGGCTACTGCTTTAGAGACCCAGTTCGGATCGCCGGACATGCGGGCGATCACTGCCGACAGCAGACAGGAACCCCAAGCCCATCCGTCAGCACCGTCGATGGTAACTACGTCCAGACCGGCTTCACGGGCGGCCGGAACCATTGCAACCATGTCTTCGTAGGTTTCGGGGGCGGAGAATCCGAGTGACTGTACCAGATCCTCGTTCATGTAGAGAACGGTGGTGATGTTAGAGGTTCCGAGCGGAATCTCATAGACCTCTCCGTTCGGGCCCATCGCCGGAATCAAATCGCGGTCGTACATCGGATCGAGGTATTCGCGGTGGTCCCATTGCTGGTCCGCTTCCTTCCAGGGAGCACCCCAACGGGCGTCAGCGCCCATATAAGCCATGTCGGGAATGTCACCGGCAGCCAGCCGTGCGACTACCTTCTGGTGATAGGCTTCGTCGTACAGCAGTTCGTAATCGATCTCGATATTAGGATTGTTCTTCTCAAATGTTTCGACAATACGTTTCCAGCTCACACCCTCCTGGTTAGAGTTGTCACCGTATGCCATTACATCGATAACAACTTTGTCTGATTTCTGCCCTTGTTCTTGTTGGCCCCCCGCAACTGCAAGAAACGGAACCATCATGAGAACAACTACGAGCATTGCTAGTGTTTTTTTCATTACAAACACCCTCCTTTATTCTTTTACTCTTCCGACGGAAGAGAAATACCCCAATTCTGAAAGAACCTCATCTATTCAAGAGACCAGCCTCCGACTGTACATCGAGTTGGCCGGAATACTCTTCCAATATTTCGAGGTCGCTGAACAGCTTGTTCAGCACCATTCCGGCAGCCCCGTAGGCTACCGCTTGATCACCAAAGGCTGAAAGCCATATGTTTTTTCGCACTTCATAGGCATAGGGATAAGGCCAGTTCTTTTTAATCTCCTCTTCGAGGATTGCAGATACATCCTGATCGTAGCGCTCGAACTGACCACCCAAAATTATGTGTGTAAGGTTGAAAGTGTTAACAATCAGTGCGATGTGCGCCCCTAATTCGTGCAGAAATCTGTGCCAAGTTTCTTTATCATCCCGCACGAGCTGCTGCTCTTCAGCGGTCAGCGAGAACTGTCCGATCGAATCTTCATGCCGGAAAATACTGCGAAACTCACCAGCGGAGTAGTCATGCCCATAGTGGACGTTACCGTTTATTACCAGACCAACACCTATACCAATCGAGTCGTATGCGTTTTTCTGTTCAGCCTCGCGTTCACGTACTTCCAGCAGCAAAAAGATAAAGTCCTTCAGCTCTTTGCGGCGATGAAATGCCAGTTCACCCCATACACTTGCGTTAGCGTCGTTATCGATGAAAACCGGAACATCAATTTCTCCGACTATCTTTTTATAAAACTTATAGTCTTTGCTGATTTTCAACGGAATAGAATATTTTATGACTCCATCTTTAGAATTGACCACACCGGAAACCCCTATTCCTATACCGAGCAGCTTTATATTTTTTGGTTCCAATTCCTGGCGCAAAGCGGCTGTAATCTCTTTGAACTTGTCCTTGAAGTTTTTACCGGAGATTTCCGCCTTTTCAAACTTTGAATACACGATCTCGCCTTCGAGATCTACAGCCACCGCAGTATATGAGTCCGGAGTCATTTCGATTCCGAGTACGCAGCCATAGTTCTTATTCAGTTTTATATGGACCGGTTTTCTTCCACCTTGCGGGCTTGAACTGCCTTCGGTAGATTCAATAATTATTCCCAGTTCCAAGAGTTCATTCACATTATTCGAAATTGTCGATTTGTCCAGATCTAAATTGCGGGCTATCTCGATACGGCTTGTTTCTCTACTCACCCAAATCTCGCGCATGATTCTGGAACGATTTATTACCTTGGTTCGCTTCACCGTTTTCACTTTCCCTTTCTTGTTAGTTGATTTTACTACCAACCAACCTTAGTGTTGCATGGGATTGGGCATCTGTCAACGAAATTTGGCACTGTTTCGGCACTATTTTTCCTATTTAGCTTGTGAATAGGAGTAATAAAAGGTAAACTATATTTGTTAGTTGATTTTACTACTAACTAATATTTTGAAGGGAGACTTATGCGCACATTCGAACTCGAACACAACTGGAAACTGGTTCGTACGACCGATCAAAGCGAGTACTCTTGCCGCCTTCCTGCCGATACCCTTAGTGTCTTACATAGCTCAGGAGTGGTGCCCGATCCGTATTACGCCGATAACGAGCTGCTGGTACAATGGGTTGGAGAGGAGGATTGGATTTTTTCCACCGAAGTAGAACTTGATGAAGATTTTCTCCAGCACTCTCTGCTCTTTTTGGAACTACACCGAATAGACACGTTTTCGGATGTATATCTGAACAACTACAAAATTGGCACTACCGACAATATGTTTGTACGATACCGTTTCGATATCAGCCATGCAGCCAGAGCCGGGAATAACCATCTCGAACTTCGGTTTTCATCTCCAGTGCGCACAGCCTTACAACGCAAACAGCAACTTCCCTACCCCGTCCCTCATCAGGACTACCCTGTACAGGCACAGGGCCGTAACCTTATTCGCAAAGTTCAGTGTCACGCTGGTTGGGACTGGGGACCCTGTCTTATGGTTTCTGGAATCTACGAGACCGTCCGTGTGACTGCGTCAGAACTCGAGCGAATTGAAGCGGTGCATCACCATGCTGAATGTATAAATGGAACAGAAAACACCTGGAGACTGCAGGTTACAACCGAACTTTTTGCTCACGAAAGCGGTCACAGCACTTTAAGGGTAGAGTGTGCCGGTACACTGAGCGAACAAGAGATCGAAATCAATCCGGGGCGGCAGCAAGTAACCAGTGAACTCGTGGTAAAAGATCCACAACTCTGGTGGCCTTCAGGTTACGGCGAACAGCCGCTGTATGAACTGCAGGTAACAAGTTCTCATGACGCGGTGCGGCAAAAAATCGGTTTTCGAACAGTGGAGGTGCTGACAGAACCTGATGAGCGGGGCATCGGAATGGTGTTCCGGGTGAACGATAGAGATATCTTCGCCAAGGGCGCCAACTGGATACCACCGGATGCACTTCCGTCTGGACATACCGCGGAAAAATATGAAGATCTGCTCGAATCGGCCCGGCAGGCTCACATGAATATGATCAGAGTCTGGGGAGGCGGTCAGTACGAGTACGACTTTTTCTATGAGATATGCGACCAAAAGGGGCTGCTGGTATGGCAGGACTTCATGTTCGCCTGCGCGATGTACCCATCCTCTTCAGACTTCCTTGCGAATGTTCGCGGTGAGGCGGAGTTTCAAATCAAACGCCTCAAACACCACCCTTCGCTTGTACTGTGGTGCGGAAACAACGAAGACATTGGTGCATTGACCTGGTTTGAAGAGTCGCGGAATAACCGTGACCGCTATATCATAGATTACGACCGTCTTAACGAAGGTGTGTTGGCACAGGCGGTAAAAACTATCGATCCACATCGTAAGTGGTGGTCATCCTCACCCTCCGCCGGCGAAGGCGACTACTCAGACTGCTGGCATGATGATTCCAAGGGCGATATGCACTACTGGAGCGTGTGGCACGAGGGACAGCCCTTTGAGGCTTACTATTCTGTCACCCCGCGATTGTGCTCTGAGTTCGGATTCCAGTCGTTTCCGTCTGTCAGCAGCATCAAGGGATATACACCGCAGGACCAGCTGAATATCACTTCTCCGGTAGTGGAACACCATCAGAAGAACGACCGCGGCAACAGCATTATTATATCGACTATCTCCCGCTATTTCCGCTTTCCCTCCGGATTTGAAGAGATAGTCTATTTGAGCCGGATTCAGCAGGCAATGGCCATAAAAACAGCAGTGGAGTACTGGCGCAGTCGGCGACCGCTCTGTATGGGTACCCTTTACTGGCAACTGAACGACAACTGGCCGGTAGCCTCCTGGTCGTCCATCGAATACGGAGGCGCCTGGAAACCTCTCCATTACTCGGCTAAACGCTTTTACGCACCGCTGCATGTAGTGCTGCTGAAAGATGCGCCTGAAACGCCTGACGGCCAGGTTGATGTGTATGGAATCAACGATTCCGGCCAAGCTGTGGCCGGCGAGCTGGAGGTCAATCTATTTACCTTCAACGGAGAGATGGTGCAGCAGCAGATTCAGGACACTTCTCTTGCATCTGAGTCCTCAACACTGCTCACGAGTCTGAGTGTTTCAGGCGACGAGACGTTCCGCTCGCAGCACTTCTATTTCGTCCGGTTTTCTCCGGCTGACCCGAAGATTGATGCGCTGGAAAACGATCTGCTCCTGCTGCGTCCGAAACGCTGCAGTATTAAACCGGCCAAAATCTCTTTCAGAATCCAGACGACCAGGGCCGGCGACGTAACACTCGAACTACACACGGATGTGCCGGCATTTCATGTAGTGTTGGAGTGTGCGGGCAGTCCGGTACGTTTTTCGGATAACGATTTCACTCTCCTGCCGAACCGTCCAAAGACAGTGACCGTTTCGGCATTGAAGCCTGAGGACATCGAGGAAAATCTTCGGATTCACTCATTACGTAATTTTTAGTAGTTACTCTGCGGGAATTACATCGATTGTAGTTGAAAATGAGATTTTCTCTTGAATTATCCAGGAGTCATTCTGGGCTTTTAGGGGAAACTGCAGCTGCAGGTTTTTATCGGAATTCGAAAACTCGACGATAACGACTGCACTGCGCCCCTTCACCTGCACCGCTTCGATATTCCAGGAGTCGTAGGCTCGAATGTTTTGATACAGCTGCTCTTTTTGAGCGTCTTTTATTTTGTCGAAAAAGGGGGCCACATCCCCGATTGCTTCCGCATCCTGCGCATATAGCCCTTCTACAAATCGGCTGACCGTTTTTTCCGCCGCTTGGGTACCGGGAGCAGCGCATGCTGCGCATATTGCTGTCGTGATAATTACTGTGAACAGGAGTTTCTTTGACATAAGAGTTAGGTAACCGCAGGGCTACAAGCCCCGCGGTGTGTACACATCAATCTTGGTACTTGACTACAGTTCCTTCGATCTTTGCGTGTGCAGGAGCATACAGACCAAAGGTAATTCCGTTGAGCAAGAGGTCAACAAAACTGGCTTCGTACTGAACGGTAACGTTTACCGCAGCATCGCC
The DNA here is from genome assembly GCA_964485995.1 of uncultured Sediminispirochaeta sp. Taxonomy (GTDB): domain Bacteria; phylum Spirochaetota; class Spirochaetia; order DSM-16054; family Sediminispirochaetaceae; genus DSBN01. The sequence goes on along the minus strand of CAZAMY010000067.1, from coordinate 3,235 downwards.
GGAATACTTGTTGATTTCGCGTCGAACAGCGTCATAAATAGGATTGTCCATGTTGGTCGCAGTTGCATTCACAATGTTCGCACCACCGGAACTACCGAGAAACTCATTGACCATTACGCTGGTTTCGAATTCACCAACGGCCTGATAGGAAGGCATTTCTTCATTCATCTGAATGCCAGAGAGCTGGAAGGTAGTACATGAAGCTGCGAACAGCACCAGCAGTACTGCGCCAATAATAAGTACAGCTTTTTTCATTTTAAATCCCCCTAGGAATTAAATTATGTCTTGAGAGTAGAGAGTAAGACTGTGCTTGTCAATGTGAATACTGCAGCTTTGTTAAATTTCTCACATTAATAAAAACAAATACTCTGGAGTTTTTTTAAGAATAATTTGGAAAAATGGCAGTATTGGTATACATTTTTTTGTAATGGAAAAGGCTCAGAAATCAAACGGTATCGACGACTTGGTTAAACTCTCATTCTTTACTGACATCGGCAAGGCCATTACTTCCGCCCAGTCAGTTCACCAGACGATGCAGGCGGTCATGGATCAGATCGGCAAGGTGTTTGCACCCACCTACTGGTCGCTTCTGCTCCGTAATAATAAATCCGGGGAGCTGCGTTTTACAATTGTAGTCGGCAGTGGTGTCGAGAGTCTCAAAGGGACCACACTACCGAGAGGAAAAGGCATTGCCGGTTGGATAGCCGAAAACGGACAATCTCTAATTGTAGAAGATGTGAGCCGGGATTCACGTTTCGATCCCGATATGGATCAGAAAACTAACTTTACCACCAAATCCATAATCGGCGTGCCGCTGAAAAGCCGCAGCAAGGTCTTCGGTGTCATTGAGCTGATTAATAAACTCGACGGCAGCAGCTTTACCCCTTATGAACTCACCCTTCTGCAGACTATTGCCGACTACGCGGCAATTGCAATCGAAAAGAACTATTATCTAAAAGCTCTGAAGCATGTGGCCAGCATAGATTCACTCACCGGCCTCTACAATCGCAGAACCTTCTATCGATTCTTCGAAAAGGAGATAGCCCGGGCGCAGCGCAGCGGATCAGCCTTTTCGCTGATTATGCTGGATGTGGACAAGTTCAAACAGATAAACGACAGCCTCGGTCATGAGAGCGGCGACCGGGTACTGCTTACGATCAGCGGCATTCTCAAAGAGATAACCCGTTCCTCCGACATGGTGTGCCGTTTCGGAGGCGATGAGTTTCTGATCTTACTGCCGAACTCTGATGCGAACGATGCCGAAGTACTCAAGCAGCGCATAGAATTGAAAATACAACAGCACAACCGTAAGTCTGAGATCCAAATCGGTTTGAGCTACGGTCTGCATACCACCAGCAGCCGTAACGCAGAAAGCGCAATCAGATTCGTTGACCAGCAGATGTACAAAGAAAAGAACTCCAAGCGCGCTCAACTATATTCCGAGCAAGATATCGAAGATATAAGCGCCCATACCGACAGTTTGGCCCTTGACTAGGTACCTACAAATATGAATACTACCAGAAATATTTTGTAGGAAACCGGGCAATGAGTTTATTTAGGCCGAAAGGCGACATTACGTTGCGGAGCATTAAAAATACGGAGTGAACTTCCGTATAGGGATCGTTTTCCCTATACGGAAGTTTTTTTTTGCCCCAACAGTCAGCCGGGCCGGGAGGGCTTGTGAGGCCTACAACATTTCCTACAAGGCATACAACGGAGGTTTTATATGTCGCATCAACCAATCGGGATTGATGAACGTCCCGCACTAAAACGCTGGGTGCCCCTGAGTTTCCAGCATGTCTTCGCCATGTTCAGCGCTACTGTGCTGGTTCCCTTGCTTACCGGGCTCTCACCCTCGATGGCGCTCTTCGCTTCGGGAACCGGCACACTGCTGTACATCATTATTACCGGCGCCCGTGTGCCGGTGTACCTGGGCTCTTCATTTGCATTCATCCCACCAATTATTGCGGTATCAGCTGCTTACGGTGTTGCCTACGCCCTGGGGGCCGGCTTCGTAGTCGGACTCTTCTATATTCTGGTAGGAGGGCTGGTACGCTGGTTTGGACTGGAGTGGATAGACCGGCTGCTGCCGCCGGTAGTAATTGGGGCGGTGATTATGGTAATCGGATTAAAACTGGCACCGGTCGCCATGAACATGGCCATGTACGAGGGTGGGACCCCCTCGGGTGCGTACAATTTACACTATGTGTTGATTGCCGCAGTTACTCTTGCTATTGCGGTGATCTCATCCATAGTACTCAAAGGTTTCTTCAATGTCATTCCTGTGCTCATCGGAATAATCGGCGGATATATCTTCACCCTCATTTACCAGAGCTTTATACCGGGGTTGGAACTGATCGCCTTTACCGATGTGGCGGCATCGAAATGGCTCGGTCTGCCAAAGTTCATCGCGCCCAAGTTTGGCATTATTCCAATCATCACCTTCCTGCTGGTATCACTGGCCACAATCGCCGAGCATATCGGAGATACACTGGTGGCCAGTAAAGTTGTCGGTCGGGATTTTTACAAAGACCCCGGACTGCATCGAACCCTGATGGGAGACGGGGCGGCAACCGCTATGGCCTCACTGTTCGGGGGCCCGCCCAACACTACATACGGTGAAAATATCGGAGTGATGGCAATTTCAAAGGTGTATTCGGTATGGGTAATCGGCGGAGCCGCAGTCACTGCCATTCTGATGTCATTTATCCAGAAATTCGGCGCCCTCATCCAGACCATCCCCGCACCTGTCATCGGCGGAATTACTATGATGCTGTTCGGCATTATTGCCAGCGCAGGTATTCGCACGGTCGTCGAGAGCGGTGTTGATTATAGCTGCAAACGCAATCTGACCATCAGCTCGGTTATCCTGGTAATTGGTCTCGGTGGTGGAAAAATATTCTTCCCCATCACCGACACCCTCAACTTTGACATCTCCGGTGTTGCCCTGGCAACCCTAATAGGAATTCTGCTGAACCTCATCCTTCCGCAGATCCTGAATCAGGAACACGCCGCCAGCTCCCCTGGCAACCCGGCTTCGCCGGTCCGCGAAAGCGAAGTAGTTATCGAATAACAGTCACACCTGCCCGGCACGGAAATAAACTCACTGCCGGGCAGACATCTCTTAGATAATTAGAATGCCTCCACCCGTTTTGATACACAAATTTTTGCTAAGGAAACGAAGCGAATTCTAAATTTGGAAGTCGTAAGACTTCCAAATTTAGAATTGCTCTTA
>CAZAMY010000066.1:0-9308 GCA_964485995.1 uncultured Sediminispirochaeta sp. | reverse complement strand
GGGGATGAGCATAAGAGCCTCCTCTATAAAAAAAAGTGCGTTCTCTCTTATAGAGGCTTGACGGGGCTCATTTGCTTCAAAATTGCCAGGATTTTAGCCATTAAATAAAGTTACAACTATATTTTATACAATTCTAATATTTTGTGCTGGAATATTTGTATAAATTAGTCAATTTTGATCCAATATTGGGAGTAATTTTCGAATATTTAGGTAAATATTACTTGACTATTAAAATACTATTATTTAGTGTTATATATAGTTATTCTCGTTCTATGTATAAACTATATAGAACTGATGAATCTAATTTTTTTATAAGGAGAAAAGATGATGAAAAAGCTCAATAAGGTTCTTATCTTGACTGTACTATGTGCACTAGTTTTTTCCTACTCTGCTTTTGCCAATGGTCAACAGGAATCTGAAACACAGAAAAATGCACGCCTGGCCTATGTAAACTGGGCAGAAGGTGTTGCCTATACTCATGTTGCGCAGGTAGTGCTGGAAGAAAAAATGGGTTATGACGTAGAGATAACCGCAGCTGACGCAGCTCCAGCCTATACATCGGTTGCCCAGGGCGATAACGATGTGTTTATGGAAACCTGGCCGGTATTGCATGCCGACTATCTGGACAAGTATTCCGACAATCTGTATGACGTTGGCATAATTTATGAGGGTACACAGGTTGGCCTGGTGGTCCCGCAGTATATGGTAGAAGATGGTGTTAAAACGATCTCAGATCTCAAAAAACCTGAAGTAATGGAAAAGCTGCGCGGAGAAATTACTGGCATCGACTCCGGAGCCGGTATGATGCAGGATATTGAGAATGAAGTAATGCCGGGCTACGGACTCAATGAAGCCGGATATAAACTGGTTGCCTCTAGCGGGCCTGCTATGACCTCTGCTCTGAAGAACGCCGTTGAAAATAATGAATACATTGTTGTAGCTGGGTGGAATCCGCACTGGAAGTTCGGTGTCTGGGATCTCGCATTCCTCGAGCAGGATGGACCACAGGTATGGGGCGTAGGAAACATCCATATGTATGCGAACGTAAATCTCAAAGAGAATAAGCCCGAGCTCGCACAGTTCCTCGAGAACATATACTTCACAGATGAAGAAATGGGCAGCTTGCTGGTTGCATATAAAAACGCAGACGATCCATATACCATGGCACAGCAGTGGGTAGAAGAAAATCCCTCAGCATGGGAAGACTGGATACCATAAAAAGTAAAAAAAAATGAGTTCTCTATAAACCGCCCATACCGGGCGGTTTTTTTGACCCATTACTCAAGACTGAAAATAAAAAAATCTTTACTTGACTTGTTTTGTAATGTTTATACCTTTGAATACATGGAGGACATTATGACAAGAAAATCACTAATTCCGATAGCGTTAGTACTTCTGGTTTTTGCAGCATCCTTGGCGTTCGGTCTTGAACCAAAAGATCCTGCCAAGCGAAATATCAGTTTCCCGGGACCCGATGGCACTACTCTCTCTGGATATATTGCTATGCCCGCAGGCAGCGGACCGTTTCCAGCAGTATTAATGATTCACGAATGGTGGGGGCTCAATCATGATACTGCGCTTCTGGCAGATGCATTGTCAGAGGAAGGATTTGTAGTCCTTGCAGCCGATGCATTTAGAGGTAGTGTTGCGGTCACCGTACAGGATGCTCGTAGTCAAGTTCAGAATACACCCAGAGATCAGATCGCTGCCGATCTGGATGCATCACTCGAATTTCTCCGAGCTCACCCTAAGGTCGAGGCTGAGAAAGTGGCCGCTTTAGGATTCTGTTTCGGCGGTACTCAATCCATGTATATGGGTACGAGAAATCCGGAGCTCTCAGGCGTAGTTATTTTTTACGGCGGAGGGCCGATTACTTCGGTGCAGCAGCTTGGGCAGATGCGTTCTGCTGGACCGGTTCTCGGTATCTATGGTGAAGAGGATCGGGGTATACCCCAAGATCAAGTGAAGGCGTTTGAAGCTGCACTTGAGACTGAAAATGTGGAACACACAATCGAAGTGTACCCAGGTGTAGGCCATGCGTTTGTGAAAAGTGATACCTACAACGCCGGGGGTACAGCTCAGAGAGCTTGGATGCGGATGGTAGATTTTTTGAAGCAAAACCTTAAATAAAAAAATAAGGGCATTCAATTCTGAGAAATCAATCTCTGTAACTCGTGAGAGGTCGTAACCGGCCGCTCACAGGTAAAACCGCTGCACACATATGCCGATGCACCGGTAGCCGAATTAGAGGTTAAAGAGCCGGTAAAAGGCGCAACATCTGCCAGTGCTTCTGAATTGCTGGAAGTTTTGTGGTGAACAACAGTATTCGGATAATATCCCCTCCGCAGCAGCTCCAGCATCGCTTCGGCCTCTTGCCCTTCCCCAACCACCACAATCTCCTTAGAACTCCCTGACAGCAGGCGATACACAGAACCGATGATAACACTGCAGGCAGATGGCGCTGCACCGATCTCGCTCTTATGTGCACTCAGGGTTCGCAGTACAGCATTTTTATACGCGAGCTCTCCGCTCAGTCGAAACAGGAGTTCCAGGTTTTCAACCACTATAGAAGTACTCGATGGAATAGCTCCATCGTACAAGGCCTTGTTATCTAAAGCTACATGGGCGCTGCTGCTCCCTGTGCCAGCCTCTGTGCTACTGCTGGAGGCAGTGAAGAATCCGCCGCTGTTGGTGTCTTCGAACATGTCAAAGGTAAGCTGCATTAGTTCAATCGCCGTATTTAGATACTCAATTCTAAAGGTGGAGGAGTACAATTCAATAAGAGCAGAAATGAGAAATCCATAGTCCTCGAGCTGTCCCTCGACCTTAGCACTTCCGTGGCGATACACATGCATAAGAGTACCGTCTTTTTTTCTCAAGTGCGACAACAGGAAGTCCACAACTCTTACCGAATCAGCAGTAAAGGTACTATCATTTAACACCCTTCCAGCCCTGGCTAGAGCTCTGGCCATGAGGGCGTTCCAGCTGGTGATAATTTTATCATCCCTATCTGGATGAGTTCTTTGCATACGGTAGGCATAGAATCTGCGCCGCAGCTGCGCCCAGTTTTGTACAGGAGCAAGGGCAATCGAAATAGTATCTGCATGTAAAATATTTGTCGCCTCAGCCTTTCTCGTTACGGGATCCATCCAGTTTCCGTCAGGATGTATATTGAAACTGCCAATAACACCTTTTTCATTCTCTGACAGAAGAGCGTTAATTTCGGTTTGAGTCCAGAGATAAAACAGGCCCTCCGTACCATCACTCTCTGCATTCAGGGCTGAAAAGTAGACGCCATCTTCAGAATGCAGTTCATTTTTTGTAAAATGAAAGATCTCTCTGACCGTTTGTTCGTACTCCGGCTGTAGTGTGGCTGCATAGGCGTCAGTATACAGGAGCGCGAGCTGTGCCTGATCATAGAGCATTTTTTCGAAATGCGGTACTTTCCAAAAACGATCGGTGGCATACCGGTGAAAACCGAAACCAATATGATCGTAGATACCCCCAGCCCGCATGCTGTTCAGACTATGAACTACCATTTGGGTCATTTCGTTCGCTGATTCACCTGAACCACCATATTGCAGCAAAAAACTCAACAGATGTGCCTGGGGAAATTTAGGGACAGTACCAAATCCCCCGGCTTGAGAATCATAGGAGTTTTTCAAACTTGCAAGGACATCCTGTATTTGCGGTATATCAGACTCCCCCTGAGAACGTGAAATCGATGCCTGCACCGCCCGCATAACTGAATCTGCAGAATTGAGCACCTTCTCCTTTTCCGTACGCCACAGCCTATCTATTTCCGGAAGCAGCTCCACCATACCGGCTCTCCCCGGCACTCCATTCTTCGGAATATAGGTTGCGGTAAAAAACGGTTTTCCGTCCGGTGTGGCAATCACAGTGAGCGGCCATCCCCCGGAGCCGTTCATTTTCAGGGCGACATCCATATAGAAGTTATCAATATCCGGGCGCTCTTCACGATCTACTTTAATAGAAATGAACAGCTTGTTGAGAAGTTCTGCAACCTCCCGGTCTTCAAATGATTCCCGGGCCATGACATGGCACCAATGGCAAGTCGAATAGCCAATCGATATAAACAAAGGCTTCTGCAGTCGCTTCGCCATCTGGAATGTAGAATCTTCCCACATCTTCCAATGAACCGGATTATGGGAATGTTGCATTAAATAGGGGTTATTTGATTGGGCGAGAATATTTCCTTGCTCTTCAGACATAATTGAAGTGCTCCTTGTGAGGTTTCTTTATTAAAATAATAATATTTGGCTCTAATAGAAACCTAAAAGCGCACCACCAACTATATCGTTACCAACTATATCGGCAGGTCTGTTAGTTGATTACCTTCCGCCTGGCAGCAGTCCGAGCTCTCCAATTGGTAAGTGTAACGCCCGAGATAACAATGATGCCCCCGGCAACCTGCAGCAGTCCGAGTCTTTCTCCAAGGACGATCCAAGAAACGAGGATTGAAGCTAAGGGTACCCCGTTCAGGAAAACCGCGGCTCTGGATGCATCAATTTGAGTCAGAGCGAAGTTATAAGCCAAAAATGCAATCAGGGTTGCACCTATGATCAAAAATACGAGTGCGCCTGCGGCCGGCAGGCTTATACTTTCCCAGCGGATTGCCGTCATTTGAATAAAAAATACCGGCGCCAGCAGAAGCATTCCGTAAAATACCTGATAGAAGGTTAGTTCAACTGCTGATAAATTTGCAGAAAGATGTCTTGCTACAATCATATACATAGATGCAGACAGTGCAGCCAGGATAACTAAGCCGTTGCCGAGCAGGCTGCTGCCGGAATATGTGGGATTATCATCGAAACCGGCCAGCAGAATAACCCCGGCGATGGACAGGAGCACTCCGGCCCATTGCCGGGTACTGAGCCGTTCTTTCAAGAAAAAACCTGCCAGAAGCGCCACTACTCCCGGTATACCGGCAATGATCATTGAAGCGCTCGATGCCGAGGTGAACTGTAAACCGGCACTTTCAAACAAGAAGTACAGGGTGGGTTGGAAAAATGCCATTAGCAGCAGCTTTATATGCACTTTCCGCGGGAGTCGGCGAAAGCGCCGCAGCATCAGCAGTCCGAATATGAGGCTAGCCCCGACAAAACGGAGGAATACATAGGCGACCGGAGTAAAGCCCTGCAGCACGATTTTTGTGGCTGGAAATGAACTTCCCCAAAAAAATGCTGCCGACAGTAAGGCAACGTAGACAAAAAAAAGCGGTTGTTGTGATTTATTGTTCTGCATACGCTATTATACTCTCAAAGTCTTTAAGTGTTCCAGCATAATGTGCAAGGGCCTCGCCGCCTTGCGGATGCAGTCGGTACACCCCTCTTCTCTCCCGTTCGAACCAGCCGTATACATTGTGTGACAATATCGCTTGTGTTTTTTCGGATGTACCGTAATTTTTTAACTGCGAAGGTGACGCAGATCCGTGCTGCTGTAGGAGGTGCGCAATCCGCAGCGCCGCCTGCTTATAGGCAGTAATCTTTTCAGCCGCAACCGGTTCCCCGCCTTTGTTGAATTCGGCATACCGTCCATCGATTTCACGCAGTAGCGCGCGCTTCTTCCGGTGTGCCGTTGTGGAGGTAAAACGAAAGGGGTGCAGCTCAATGTGTACCTTCGTCTTTGTTTTTAAAAAATCCACCAAAATGCATCCGATTTCTAGACGGCGCAACAGTTTTTTTACTCGTCTGAAGTTGGCGGGGGCTTGCTTCCCGACCGGCACCGGCACTGCAATGTAAACCGACTCGCTTATTTCTTTTCTTTCAACTGCTTGAATTATTAGATTCAAACTGATGGAGTTCTTCAGCTCAATGAGAATGAGTTCTTCTTCTTTTCTGGCAACTACATCACAGTTATTCACTTCGGCATACACCGAGTAACCTTGGCCCTCTAAATAGATTTTTATTGGATCAAAGAGATCGCTTTCTTTCATGTGTGTCTCATTTCTTTTTGAACAGTCGTTTTTCCTCGCCATGGAGCAGGCGTTTGATGTTTTTTCTGTGGGTAAAGAGAATCAATATGGCTATCGGGAGAGAAACCCATAACAGGAACGGAGAAACATCACTGATTCCGATTTTGTCCAACCCGTACAGCAGAACCGGAAACAGAAGGGCCGCAGAGATCGAGCCAACTGACACAATACCGGTTGAGAGAACCAGCACAACGAAAACGAATAGCGCCGCTGCAAAACCGAGCGGATACAGGGCTGCAATCATTCCGGCGGCAGTAGCTACACCTTTGCCGCCTTTGAACGATGCGAACACTGTCCAGATATGTCCGCAGACTGCCGCTGCACCGGCAGCTACCGCGACGGCTTCATGGGGAAGCAGTTCAGCAGAACCTGCAGCGAACACACTCAACTGAGCAATCCATAGAACAGCTGCCGCTCCTTTGACAACATCAATCAGTATCACCGGAATTCCGGCCTTCCAGCCGAACACCCGCACTGTGTTAGTGCCGCCGGCATTCCCCGACCCGTGCTCTCGAATATCCGTATGAAAGAATACCCTCCCAATTATAATGCTGGTAGGAAAAGAGCCGAGCAGGTAACTGAGAATTAAAATAATCAGTAAATTCATTATGGTTCTATGTAGGCTACCGCAGCAGTACCGAAACCGGTATGCAGAGCTAAGGCCGGAGAAGCATCTAAAACGAAAACTTCTCTCTGTGGCGCAAACTCCGCTTCTATTCTCTGCTTGAACCACCCTCCGCTTGCAACTGAATCCACATGTGCAATTGCAAAATCGGCCTGTGCACCTCCCCCAATTTTTTGTTTTATCATGGAAATAATTTTTTCTTTCCCATTCTCAGGTCCGCGCACCATAGCGGCCTTAATCACCTTTCCTTCAGCATTCAAAGTAAGTAGAGGACGCAATTTCAAAAGACGGGCAAGGCTGCCCTTTGCTTTACTGAGTCTGCCACTGCGCAGCAGTGCCTCCAAAGAGGGAATTGTGATAAGAATTCTCGTACGTGTGCTAAGAACTTCTACGAGCTGTCTAATTTTTTCTATTTGCATTCCCTTTTCTACAGCCTCTATTACCCTGCGGGCAATCAATCCAGCGCCGATTGTCACACTTTTCGAATCAATAATATGGATCGAATTTCTATTTCGAATCCTCTCAAGTGCACTTTGGGCAGATTTAATGGTACCGCTCAATCCTCCAGACAAAGCGATATAGATTACGTGCTGATAGTGTTCGCTGAGAAATGCAAATGTTTTTTCGAAGTCGGCAGGGGCCGGTTGTGAGGTAGTGCCGATTACATCTTGTCGGCTTCGCATTAATTCATAAAACCGTTGAGGTGTCAAAGCAAGCTTATCTATATAACTCTCCTCGCCAAAGAGCACTTTAACCGGTACCATGTGCACAAAATTTTTCTCAACAAGCTTCGGCGGGAGATCGCAGGCCGAGTCGATTACAACCGCTATTTCTGACTCTTGATCATGCGCCGCTGCATATTGTTTATGCATATCATCTACTTTTTGATCTTTCAGATTTCCATAACTTCTGGCAGTTTGAAACACCTCTTGTGGACGGTCAGTGTGAATATGAAGTTTTGAATTTTCAGAAGATCCGGCAACAATGAGTGAATCACCTAATATAGAAAGTTGCTGCCGCAGGGCTGCCTGGTCAATCTGTCCGTCCTGAATGAAGCACTCCGTGCAGTATCTGTAGGTTAACTTCTCTTCGATATGAGCGATCTCTGGGGACTCACTTATTTCAAACCCTGTAGACTGTTCAAGTTCTCTGATTTTGCCTCCCTCGATGAAGTGAACAATGCCCTCAATAAGATATACAATGCCAAGTGCGCCGGCATCGACTACTTTTGCCTTGCGGAGATTCGGCAGCTTATTACGGGTTTCTTTAAGGGCGCTTTTGGCAGTATCTAAGGATTCTGTGAACAACTTTGCAAAGTCGCCGGTGTGGTGGCTCTTCTCCACCAATTTTTCACCCCACACTCGCAAAACCGTCAAAATAGTGCCTTCCACCGGCTCGGTGATGGCTTCATAAGTGTAATCGACTGCATTGCGTACTATTTGACCAAAAGCCCTGGTGTTTATCCGGGTTTTATTTTCTATCCCTACAGTCAGCCCATAGAAGAATTGCGACAATATTGTACCGCTGTTTCCGCGGGCCCCCGAAAGGGCCGCATCCGCGGCACTGCGGCTGATACACGGTAAACTCTGATCTTCGCTGTTAACCAGCCCTCTGATCAAGGCTTGAAGTGTAATTCCCATATTTGTGCCGGTATCGCTGTCCGCAACCGGAAACACATTGATTCGATTGAGCTGATCACGATAATTTTGTACACGCCGGCTACCGGCAATTAGCGCACGTTTTAGACGTGTTCCATCTAAATAGGTAATTTGCATGCGGCACCTCTCATAACAAATATACCCTCTTTCGCCTTGAAGAGGCAGTCTTTATTCCCTTTTTTCAGGGAAAAACCACTGTGTAATGCTCTTTTCTTTCATTGCATTATTCACAAAAGTTAGAGCTTTGGATTTGCACTTCTCAATTTCATCGACTGGAACGCCATACGGATTCAATAAACGGCTGAACACCAGGCTGACGAGTTCAAGCGCCTCGTATGCGTCAGGGTTTTCCAGTAAGGCCTGCGTTATGCCGATCAATCTGCCCTCATAAAACCGCGCCTCCAACAGCAGCTGATCCTCCGGAATATGGATGTTAAATTCCTGAAAAACTAATTCAACAGCGTCCTTGAGATACACAAAATAACTGTCTAAACAATCTATAAAAAGATGTGAGATTTTCGGATGCAATTGATTCAATTCAATGTGCAGAAGCTGGTGGGTCATCTCATAACAGAGGGGTGAAAGTTCCGCTTTCAAGGGGCGCAAGATTTGAGCTACGTTCTCTAGATAGAGTGCATGTATCTCCTCATACACGGCGTCAAGATCTTTGAAATGATAGTACATCAGACCAATACTTACTCCGGCCTTCGATGCTATTTCTCTGATATTAAGGTTTGTGTTACCCTTGTACAATTCACTAAACACGATTCGGAGGATCGCTTCTTTTCCAATTTTTTTTCGCATGACTACCGGTATAGTATGGAACATAGCCCGATCTGTCAAACAATAAAGCCGTAACTGTTTCTGTTATTCGGGCCACTGGAGCATGAAGATGGCGACTATAACTATTAACATCCCCGCCATAACTGTTAGGCTCAGGCTCTCCTGCAGTAGAACCACTGACAGACTAACTCCGAATACCGGTATTAAAAACTTGAGCCGCAGTGTCCGCACCACCCCGATCTCTACG
>CAZAMY010000065.1:4324-9312 GCA_964485995.1 uncultured Sediminispirochaeta sp. | reverse complement strand
GCCCGCGATCCCGCAGATCGTCGATCAGCTTCATTGTGTCGTCGTCATAGGTGATACCGAAGTCAGCTCGCACCTTGCCTTTTTCGATGTCTCCGGCATAAATGCAGACGATGATCTCCGCCTTATCTTTCAAACGTTCGAGCAGCCGTATCTTCGTGTTGGGATCGAATCCCGGCAGCACCCGTGCGGCGTGGTAATCGAACATGAGCTTGCCACCGAACTCCAGGTAGAGTTTGTTGTTGAATCTCCCTATCCGCTCGAGGATCGCTTTGGTCTGCTCTTCAAGGTACTTTTCGTTATCGAATCCGGTCTTCATTATTTTATATCCAGGATTTAAGCCAGTCCGCCGATTCATGCATCATCGCTGCGGTGGTCTGGTGACCGGTATCCTTAAAAGTCTTTAAACGCAGTCTTTCCGGCTGCGTGTACTGGTGTTTTAAGTCAGTAAAGAAACTGCGCACTTCCCTAATGGGCATAATCGTATCGTCTTCGGCGTTCAGCATGAGAAGCGGAAAGTCTTTCAGTTGTCTGACCTGCGGAAGCGGTTGAGATGCCTTTACACGATCAATTTTGGCCTGCGAATATGCATTGTAAAATTCCGGGTTTTGTTCGAGGCTGTTATCGATAATGCTGCCGAAGTCGGGAGTAGAGATGATGCTTACCCCAGCCTTAATTGCTTTGTGACCATGACGGGCCAGATATTCGCAGAGAATCATTCCCCCCATTGAAGTGCCCACTACTGCACATCGGCTGCTGTCCACAACTGAGCTTTGGGAATAATGCTGCAGAAGCGAGTCTATTTCGGCGGCCGTTTCAGTTACGATATCGAACAAAAACTCCGCCTTTTCGCTGTAGGTGAGTGCGGCAAAGGTACTGTCCTCACGCTCGCCGTGGCGGACCGCATCGGGCATCACGACGAAGAAGCCGCGCTGTGCCATAATGTACGCATGCTGCAGTTTGCGCTCCTTAGAGCTGTCGAAGCCGTGGAATATGAATACCAGGGGTAAAGACAGCGGCGGCCGGCTGAGCTGGCTGCCATCATCCGCCTTTCCGGCCGGCAAGGCAGGGTACAATTCTAATACCGGAATAGAGTTTATATTGCTTTGATGCAGTGTCATAGTGTTCATATTGCTCACTATAAATCAAGCTTCGCCGGTTTACAAGCCGGATGATCTTGCACAATTCGGACTTATTCTTCACCCTTAAAGATATGCCGGTATTCGAAGAACATACCCCAGAGCAGTTGTATGCGCCGATAGTAGAAATACTGGAGGCAAGCCCCGACGGACTGAGCGAACACGAGCTGCTGCAGGCCCTTACTGAGAAGGGTTTTCTCGGTTTCAGTCCTGAGCGGCTCGATAAAGATCTGAGTCTGTTTCAAACGCACTTCTTTCTGTTTCATGTACTGTACCGTCTGCGGGATGTCCTTCATGAACAGCAGCGGTATGAATTGGCCATTTTCTGTCTGGAAATTCGACTTTGGCCCTACCAGCCGGATGATCTGCAGGCCGCCGGTTTGGTCGAGGCTGATCCCCTGCGGGAGTACTACCTCGATCTTCAGAATCTCCACGCGACCGACGCGGCCGAGGTCCGGCGGATGCTGGAGGGCTTCTACCGGCGTCTGGAAGCCTACGAACAGCGGACAAAGGCTTTTCACACACTGGGCCTTGACGAAGGCGCCAGTCTTAAAACGGTTCGACAGCGTTACAGGAGCCTGGTGAAGAAGCATCATCCCGACCACGGCGGTGATCGTAAGATCTTTGAGGAAGTGGAATCTGCAATGCAGCTTCTCAGCCAGCTGTATTAAAGCTTAGGTGGAGAAGCGGTGGCGCTTGCCTCTATCAATAGAATCGGAATTAGTGTAATTTGAGCCTATGAGTGAAGAACCTATTTCTGTGAGCTGGCTTGAACGGCACATAACCCTGCACACCCACGATTCCAATCGTGAGGAGATCGCCTCCGGAGTGGTGCATGCATTAGGGGTAGTCCTCTCTCTGGCGGCATTGGTGCTGCTGGTGCAGAAAGGATTGCGGTTAGATAATCCTGCGCTGCTAACAGGATTTATTGTGTACGGCTTGGCAATGACTCTGCTGTATCTCTCCTCGACTTTATACCACTTTGTCCCGGTTTCCAAAACTAAGCGAATACTTCGGATTTGTGATCATATGTCCATCTATATCCTCATTGCGGGGACATACACCCCGGTAATGCTGAGCTTGGGAGGCTACTATCCCATGTTGACCCTTGGCTTGGTGTGGCTGATTGCCGCCGGCGGAATGGCCTTCAAGATAGCGTTTTGGGGGCGCCTGCGTTTTATTCAAATGCTTATCTACATTTTGATGGGATGGCTGATCGTGCTGGTCTGGGAACCGGTGGTGAAGCAGGTTTCGATGGAATTCTTCCGGATGATTCTGGCCGGAGGCATTACCTATACATCCGGTACCCTGGTCTATGCAATGAAAAAAATGCCCTATTATCACGCTCTCTGGCATCTGTTTGTTCTGGCCGGCAGTGTCTGGTTTTTCATGGCGATTTATCTCTACCTTTGAGTCGGTATGAGTCGGTATTGATTAATTATATTGACAAAGCGATCCCGCCGGTCCATGCTTTTATATATGTGTGATACTTTTGTAAGAAATGCGGGAATTCAAGCAGCCGGTCAGGGCCGGGAAAGTTCGGCTGCACTGTTCGGTAAAAACTCTGATCGCCATCCCGATGAACCCCAGATGCTGTTTGCAGGGTCTGCCGACTTAAATAAGTGGGAAGGGGAGAGTGAGCAGGCGCTGGACAAATACACCGATGGTCCCTTACAGGCACTACGGCGGATCTATGATCAATATGAACACCCCTATCGAGCTCTGATTTCCAAGCCTGTCTGGATCTGGGGCGCTGAAATGGGGCTGAATGAGCGGGGAGTCGCCATAGGCAATGAGGCGGTATTCTCCAAGTGGCGCAGTACCCGTACCCGCGACTTGAATAAGGGTGCGCTGGGAATGGATCTGCTGCGTTTGGCATTACACAATGCCGCCACTGCCAGAGAGGCTGTAGAGTTTTTGAGCCGCACTATCGAACGTGAAGGACAGGGAGGTGACGGAGCGTATAAAGGTCATCTCTACTACGATAACTCTTTTCTTATCTGTGATGCGCGACAAGCCTTTATACTCGAGACAGCTGACCATCGCTGGGCCGTCAAACAGGTTACCAGCGATGCAATTTCGAACTGCTATATCCTGCAGGATGATTTCGAGGCTTGTGATCAGATCAGTTCGCAAGCCGCCTTCAGACCGTCCGGGGGTGGGGCGCCGCAGAGCAGCCGGTTCTCATTCGCAGAACACAATGAGAGCACACTGTACCGCTGGATAACCCGCGGAAGGGCCCGGCGCCGAAGAGCCCGCCAGCTCATCGACAGCGAGAAATTTACCCTGGAAAGTGCGTTTCAGCTTTTGCGTGATCATAACGGGCGTAGAAGACCCCTGAAGGGCATGGGAAGTCTGTGTATGCATTCCGGTGCATTGGTCAAATCACAAACCACCGGTTCGATGGTGGTGGAGTTCCAGGCTGATGGTCCGGTAGCCTGGGTTACGGGCTCGCCGCACCCCTGTGTGTCTCTGTTTCAACCGTGGAGTTTCAATGCAATGAACCCGGAGACTGAAGAGGGTGACACCTACTCTGCACACCTCTTGGCTATGGGGCCGGTTTTTCAGAGCTACCAGCTGGGGGAAGAGTACTCCCGAAAAATGAGGGAGTTGAGTCAGAAACTTGCCGATGATTTTGCTTTATTTGAACAAAAGCACCTGCCGGAACGTGAACGGGTTGAAGCACTGTTGAAAAAGACTGTCAGTGAAGGCGTTGCTGCGGGCGCGCGTGCTGCAGCTATAGAGAAGTGTCGCCGGATTGCGTATGAGTATCTAAAAAAGGCTGAAGAGGATGCGGCGAATGGATAGTTCGGACAGCTTCTTCAAACGGCTCGACCGCCAGTTCCCCGCCCTCACTAAAACTCAAAAGCAGATCGGCGCGTATATCCGGCGGGCATACCGCAGTGCAGTGTTTCTGCCCCTGGCTGCCATCGCCCGGGATACCGGAGCCAGTGAAGCCTCCATTGTTCGGTTTGCACGAGCTCTTGGCTACAGCGGTTACTCAGAGATGCAGTCGCATATGCAGGAGTATGTATCCGAATCGATGCTGACAACGGTTGAGCGTTTTCGTCTGTTCGACCGCCCCCGCCCGGAAGGCGAGGTGCTGCATACGGTTATCGGCAACAGCGTCGAGGCAGTACGAAATCTCCAGAACCTGCTGGAAGCTGCCACACTGCGTGAGTGCGCATTGAGCTGGCAGCGGCTGAAGAAGATTTTTCTGGCAGGGTTCGAGAGTACCGCCGGGTTAGCAGAGTACTTTGCCTATTATCTGAGTCGCAGCGGTTTTCCAGCCCAGGCCGTTACGGAAAAAACAGGCGACCTGTTTCCGCAGGCCCAGGAAGCCGGCGCAGATTTGCAGGTAGTTGCACTGCTGCTGCCCCGCTATTCCAAGCAACTACTCAATTTTTGCCGCTACTGCCGCAGCAAGGGTGCCACACTCACCATTATTGCCGATGCTCCGGACCATCCGCTTCAGGGGCAGGCAGAATTCGAGTTCTACGTTTCTCAACGGAGGGTGCAGGGCATGAACCTTGAGAGCCACATGGGAATGCTGGCTACGATTCAGATGCTGATTCAAGAAGCCGGTCTCAGCGACCGGGAGAAAACCCGCCGTTCATTGGAAGAGCTCGAGAATTACAATCAGCTCTTCGGCCTTTTTCACTCCTCGCAAGACTAAGCGATAAACTTAAGACATGGGAAGCTTTACATTCAGGGGGAGTAATGCTATTCTAAATGTAGTAAATATTTCATATGAAGAGATATTGAAGTATATATGCACAAATTGGAGGCAAAGTGTACGACTATCTTATAAAGAATGCTTTAATCATTGATGGCACCGGTGCAGAAGCATAT
>CAZAMY010000065.1:0-4224 GCA_964485995.1 uncultured Sediminispirochaeta sp. | reverse complement strand
GGCCTACGGGGCGGAGATGGAAATTCCCTGGAGTGACGGCCGGGGGTATTATGCCGCATTGAAGCAGCGCGGATTCGGAGTGAATTACCTGCCGCTGGTAGGACACGGTCTGTTGCGGCTGAATGCAATGGGGGCCAGCGCGGCTGAAGTTAGTACCACCCAGTTAAAAGCAATGGAGAATCTTCTGACAGCCGAACTGGAGGCCGGGGCCTGGGGCTTTTCCACCGGGCTCGCGTATATGCCGGGCTGTTTTGCCGGTTTCGAGGAACTGAAAGCCTTAGCCGCCGTTACCGCCCGTTACGGCGGGGTCTACACCTCCCATATCCGTAATCAGGGCAATGATCTGTTGAGCTCGGTGGACGAGGCGATTGCACTGGCTGAAACGACCGGAGTTTCAGTCATTATAAGCCACTTGAAGGCCTATGGAGTGTCGAACTGGGGCAAGGTCGAGGCTGCCTTGGAGAAGATAGTGGCGGCGCGTACAAAGGGCTATAAAGTAATGGCCGATTTTTACCCCTATGACTCATCGGAGTCGACACTGATGTACGAAATGCCGGAATGGGCCAAAGCCGGCGGAGTAGAGGGGCTTATTCGCCGCCTGAACGACCAGCAGGAACGGGAGAAAGTTCGGCAGGAAATCGAAAGCCGGGGTGAGCTGAGCTGGGACCGGGTGGTAGTGAGCGGTGTTAAGAACGAAGCACACTCAGGCCTAATCGGACGCAGCATCACGCAGATAGCGCAAGACGCCGGGCCGGATCGGGAGCCCTTCGAGGTGGTTACCGAACTGCTGAAAGGCGAGCAGGGTGGTGTGTCTACTATCTGCCGGCTCATGAGTGAGGCCGATGTGGATGAAATCGCGGTGGCCGGTGTAACGGCCCTCGGATCGGACAGCTATGCCCTGCCGGAAGGACAGCTCTTTACTGGCCATCCCCGCAACTGGGGGGCTTTTCCGCACTTCTACGATACCTATGTACAGAAAAAAAAGCTTTTGAAACCGGAGCAGGCGGTGTATAAAATGAGCGGGATGGCTGCCGATTTTCTCGGACTATCCGACCGTGGAAAAATAAAGCCCGGATACTGGGCCGACCTGGTGCTGTTCGATCCGGAAAGTATTGCCGGCCCGGCGAGTTTTACTGCACCTGATACTCCATCGACCGGGATAGATATGGTAATGGTAAACGGCGTGGTGCAGTATGAGCATACAAAGCTGCAGAGAGAGCCGTCCGGTGAGATACTCTTGAAGAGCAAGGAGAGCTGAAAATGCAAAATTATCTGCAATATGCCAATGCGAATGTGCTCAAGTGGGCTGTAGCCGGAATAGTGCTGTTTGTACTGCTGCAGTCGCTGTTATTCCTGTGGATTGCGGTCAAGCGCGGCCGAGCAGCCGGTGTGTCCGGGGAGGCTATGCGCAAAGCCTTTCGGGCCGGAGTAACCACCAGCATCATCCCGACGCTGCCGATCCTAATGGCCCTGATTGCAATTGCCCCGGTATTGGGACTGCCGGTGTCCTGGATGCGCTTGTCGGTAATCGGTTCGGCGCCTTATGAGTTGATGGCCGCCGGAATCGGAGCAAAAACAATGGGTGTGCACAGTCTGGGCGGCGAGGCCTTTACAGTAGGCGTGTTTGCCAATGCAATCTGGGTCATGTGTATCGGCAGTTTCTGGGCTATCATGATTGTAGCTCTGTTTTACAAGGGTTTGAAAAAGCGATATGCCCTGAAGGCTTCCGGGGACAAGCGCTGGCAGGAAGTGCTGACCAGCAGCTGTTTCATGGGGGTGTTTGCCCTCTTTATGGCCGATCCGCTGACCAGCGGCGGGGTGCCCCTGGCGACGTTTGTAACCAGTGCGCTGCTTATGGTCGGATGTCTGCTGTTAATTGTTCAATTTAAATTCGAGCGACTGCGTGAGTTCGCCCTTACTCTGAGTATGATCGGTGGAATGGTAATGAGCGTAGTCTGGACCCAGATGGTCGGCTGAGGAGGACACAATGAAACATGATTATGATCTGCAAGAATATGAACGGATGAACCATATAATCGGCCGCATTACCCTGCCGGCCGGTTTTGTACTCACTTTTCTGCCGCTGTTTGTCCTGTGGCGGCAGTTCGGGGTTACTCCGGAGTGGCTGAAGCTGCTGGAAGGTATCTTCAGCATATCGGTGCTGATGGCGCCGGTCTCGATTGTAGAGGTGCTCACTTTCACTGCCATGCTCGGGTCGGGGGCTATGTACATGGCCTATCTGACCGGAAACATTACCAACTTAAAGATTCCGAGTGCCGCCATGGCTCTGGAGGTCTGCGAGGTCTCGCCGGCCAGCGAGGAGGGCGAGATCTTGTCCACCATCGCCATTGCCGGTTCGGTAATTATCAGTGAGATAATCATTGTGGCCGGAGTCCTGCTAATCGGACCGTTAACCGAGCAGCTGCAGCACCCGACAATTCAGCCGGCTTTTACCCACATCCTGCCGGCGCTCTTCGGTGCGATTGGAGCGTTCTACGTTCTGAAAGAGTGGAAGGTCGCAGTAGCACCTCTGCTGGTGGCTGTGCTGTTGAACATAGCCGGAGAGCTCCCCACTGCCCTGACTATTCCGTTGTGTGTAGGAGTATCGGTGGGGGCGGCCCGCTGGCTGTATGTCCGCGGGTATCTACAGAAGGTGGAGGTGCCGGCCGATGAGCATGCTGGCTAGAGACTGGGGGATTGCTCCGGGGCGGCTGCCGACCGGCCGTACCAACACCATCATGGATGTAGAGGGCCTCGGAGTCGGGCATGTCACCCTGAACGAGGGCGACCGGCACACCGGTGTGACCGCACTGCTTGCCCACGGCGGTAATCTGTATAGGGAGCAGGTTCCGGCGGCCGTTCATGTTATCAACGGCTTCGGCAAGAGCAGTGGCCTCATTCAGGTACAGGAGCTCGGTACGCTCGAAACGCCGATTGTACTGACCAATACCCTTTCCGTAGGAACTGCATTTCAGGCCCTGGTTCAGGATGCTCTTGAGCAGAACCCGGAAATCGGCCGCAGCACCGGAACGGTGAATCCGGTGGTGTTCGAATGCAACGACGGAGTTCTAAACGATATCCGGGACTGTGCGGTAACTGTAGAGCATGTGCGCACGGCGATTCGTTCGGGTCGTGAAAGCTGTCAGCGTGCAGACCGCTCCGAAGCCACAATGGACCCCCGAGGTGGCACCCAGGGAGTGCCCCAAGGGGCGGTGGGAGCCGGACGCGGTATGTGCTGTTACGATTTGAAAGGCGGCATAGGCAGTTCATCGCGGCAGATTAAAGAATATACCTTAGGTGCTCTGGTCTTGACCAACTTCGGCAGCCTCAAGGATCTTCGCATCGAAGGACGACCGGTCGGCGAGAAACTGCTGGGCTTCGAAGAGATCTCCCGTTCAATCGAATTCACCAAAGCGCAGCGGAACCCGGGTGAGCAGGGATCGGTAATTGTTCTTCTGGCTACCGATGCCCCGCTGAGTGCACGGCAGCTGGGACGTCTGGCCCGGCGCGCCTCCGCCGGGCTGGCCCGTACGGGGGCCTTTATCGCCGGGGGCAGCGGCGAAATTGCGCTGGCCTTTTCCACAGCCTACCGTATTCCGCATTACAGAACACAGGCGGTGATGGAGCTGCCTTGCCTGCACGAGGATATGCTCGATAAGTTTTTCCTCGGGGCTGCGGAATCAATAGAAGAGGCGGTGCTCAATTCGATGATTGCGGCCGAACGGGTGGAAGGGCGGGCTGGGCATGTCCGGCACTCTCTATCCGACTATCTCGGGCGCTTGGGGTATCAAGCCCGCGCATAGGCCGGCGGACTGCCGTGGTAGCCGGCCGCGGTGCCGGAGAGTCTAAAGGGGCGGATTTTTACGATTCTGCTTTTTCTGGCCGCGTTTTTTCTTGTGCTCGAGGCGCCGTTCATTTGCGGCTTTCGGCGGACGGGTTCGTTTGCGGGGCTTCGGACGCGAGAGGGCCGCTTTTATCAGCGTAAAAGCGCGCTCTTCGGCGAGTTCGCGGTTGTGCGACTGGCTGCGGGTTTCTGAGGAGTGAACAACGAGTTCATTGTCGGTGTTGAGCCGGTTCGAGAGCTTGTGCAGAACCCGCTCTTTCTGTCCCTCCGGCAGCGGTAGATCATCGAGGGGCAGGCGCAGGGTTGCTTTGGTTGCGGTCTTGTTCACATGCTGTCCGCCGGGACCGCTCGACCTGGAAAATTCGAACTGTCCCTTGCTG
>CAZAMY010000064.1:1686-9387 GCA_964485995.1 uncultured Sediminispirochaeta sp. | reverse complement strand
GCGCCCCTTTTCTGCTGCCAGGAACCTTCTATTGACGGGGCTATGCCGCGGGTGGTGAGGGCGCTCTTAACCGTGTACGTAGATGCGGGGGTTCGGCTGCGGCCGTGTTATTTGAATGGAGCCGAAAAGCTGCGGCCCGATCTGGCCGTGTGAGGTAAGAGGATAGGATGGCAGGCTGAGGAATGAATAACCGGGCGGTATTATATAAACGACCCTATGAGGAAGAGGTACAGCTCAAAACAAAAGAGGAGATACTGCGGATTTCCCAGGGCGCCCATGTGGTGGCCCGCATACTGAAAGAGCTGGAACCTGCGGTGCGCCCGGGTACCACCACCGACCACCTCGAACTGCTATGCCGCCGCAGGGTTGAATACTACTCCTCGAAATGGACTATAAAGCGGTTTCCGGACTTTCCGACGTATCTCTCGATTTCCGTGAACGAAATTGCCGCGCACGGTTCTCCCGGCAGCTATATGTTGCGCACCGGGGATATTGTGACCCTTGACCTGGTGTTGCAGGTAAACGGATGGTACGGAGACGCTGCAATAACCGTCCCGGTGGGAATGGTAACTCCGGAGCACGCCCAGCTGATCAGAGCGGCGCGCACTGCCACCGCCCGGGGAGTCGCCCGGGCACAGGCCGGCGGGAGAATCGGCGACATCGGTGCAGAGATAGAAGCGGTGGCCGCGAAGTGCGGCTGCCGGGTGATCGAGAACCTGATAGGGCACGGAATCGGACGGAACCTCCATGAAGGACCGGCCGTGTTTTCGAACGGCGAACTGGGAGTGGGGGCGCCGATAGTGCCGGGAATGGTGTTTACAGTGGAACCGGTGCTGACCACCGGAGATGGGAACATCTTTGCCGAAGAAGGCGAGCTGGAATACCGAACCCGCGACAACTGTCGTACCGCTGTCTTTGAACACACTGTGGCCGTCCTGGCCGACCGGACATTGGTTCTGACGAAGCTCTGATTTCTAAATTTCGAATCGCTGTCTTGCCATAATTTAGCAAACCTGCTATAAATAGGCCAATTACATCAAATATGCCGCCTTAGCTCAGCTGGCCAGAGCACGTGACTTGTAATCTCGGGGTCTTCGGTTCGAATCCGAAAGGCGGCTGGTTTTTAAAAATCAGAAAGTCAGTAATGAGAAGCCGAAATAACTTCCCGGAAAAAAGATATCCGGATCTGCTTGACAAAAAAAGAAGTTTTTAGTAAGTTCATTTTCGAGCATTGGGGAGGTTCCCGAGCGGTCAAAGGGGGCAGACTGTAAATCTGTTGGCTTCGCCTTCGAAGGTTCGAATCCTTCTCTCCCCATAGTTAGTATGAAGGTCTTCCTGTAATCAGGAAGACCTTTTTTTTGTGCTCGAAATGAGTTATATTGAGAGAACCAATCCTCTTTCCAGGGAGTCGGGATGGGAGATGTTTTTTACCGAGAAGGCTTACACTTCGAGTGTCAACGCTGTTCTAACTGTTGTCGTCATGAACCGGGGTTCGTTTTTCTTTCCTATAATGATTTAATGCGTCTAGAGACCGCCACGGGTCTGAGCCGTAGGGAGTTCGTTTCCAAATACTGTCGTGGAGTATATATTCACGGCGCCTATCGCTTGAGCTTAATAGAAAAAGAGAATTACGACTGTATTTTGTGGACAGCGGAGGGCTGTATGCTGTACGGTAACCGCCCACTGCAATGCCGCAGTTACCCGTTCTGGCCGGAGTATCTCGAAAGCCGGCACAACTGGGATGCCCTGCAGTCCTCGTGTCCAGGGGTAAACCGCGGGCCCCTGCATAGCTATGAAGAGATAGAGAAGTGGCTCCGCCTGCGCGAGGAGGAACCGATCGTGCTGCTTACCCCGCAAGAGCTTCGAAAGCTGCAAGGAGAGTGTGTATGAAAATACGGTTCTGGGGGGTTCGCGGGTCAATACCGACCCCCCTCACGCCGGAGGAGATTAGGCGCAAAATTTCTGCGGTAGTAGAGCGAATTACCCCGCAGGATCTGGTTTCGCCGAAGGCCAAAGAGCTTTTTCTGGCGCATCTGCCCCCTTATCTGTTCGGTACAACCGGCGGCAATACTACTTCGGTTGAGGTTCGCACGAAAGACGGCAGTGTGATAATTATCGATGCCGGAACAGGTATTTTTCGCTTTGCAACTTCGGTTATCCGCGAGCAGCCGGTACCCAAAGTTTTTCATCTGTTTTTTACCCATTTTCACTGGGATCATATTCAGGGCTTTCCCTTCTTTTCCCCGGCCTTCGATAAGAATACCGTCATTCACATCTATAGTCCGATTGACAACGTAGAACAGATTCTGCGGGATCAGATGAAGCCGCCCTATTTTCCGATTACACTCGACACAATGCAGGCTCGATTTCATTTTCATAAGCTCGAGGAGCGGGAGGTGAAGATCGGGGCGTCCACAGTAAGCTGGCGGCAGATGCAGCATCCGGGCAAATCCTTCTCGTACAAGGTCGCAGACAGCGAGGGTGCCTTTCTGTTTGCCACCGATACGGAGCTGCGGGATGACGATTTCGCCCGTACCGAGGAGAATCGCCGCTTTTTCAGCAATGTCGATATTCTGGCTATCGACAGCCAATACACTTTAGATGAGGCAATCGAAAAATATGACTGGGGGCACTCTTCCTACAGTTTGACGGTAGATTTTGCCACTGAGTGGGATATTGATACCTTAGTGTTGTTTCATCATGAACCGCTCTACAACGACAGCAAGATGTTTTCTATTGCAAAATCCGCCGGCTGGTATAAAAGCCATGTAGGTAAAAAGGATGTAGAGATTCTGTTAGCGCAGGAAGGCTTGGAATTGACCTTATGATTGAACTGAAAAGTAGACAAACGGTAGCTATATACCTATTTTTAAAGCACAGGGAAGAGGAACTGGATGAACCCCTGTTGCAGCTGTATAACGAGCTTCAGCGGAAACTGTTTTCATACCTCTCGATAGAGGAGATGGAGTCGTTGGAGGAACTTTATAAAAATAACGTTGATGTTTTACAACAGAGAGGCTACATTTAAACCATGACAAGAAAGAAATACCTATTCCTACTCATTTTAGTTTGCGTAGTGACTGTTTCGGCACTCGGTGCTGATATTCAACCGAAACTGCAGGAGCTGTACTCGCCGCGTTTATTCGGACCGGCGAACACCAGCACCCTGCTGGTACCTCCGCAGAGCAGTATTCAGAATCCGGCTTCCGCCGCGCTTGCACAGCGAATAACCTTCGACGGTAATTACGTTGCTCTGTTCGGCAGTGATGAGACCTCCTCCGGCTGGAAAGGGCATGCGTTGAACTTCGGACACACCATACCGACCAAGGTGGGGGTGTTTACCTGGAACTCCAGCTATATGCGCTCCACATTCGAGAGCCTCGACATCGGTAACCGGCTCTCCCTCCACGGCTCATTCGCCAAGGACATCTATCCCGATACCCTGGTGGGCGCAGGGCTCGGTGCAACTATGGCCAAGGGGCCGGAGTTCGGAGTAGGTGCGGATTTCGGACTGATCCGACTGCGGCCGTCACTCTGGTTTATGGATGATGTACGCTGGTCGCTTGCCTTGAACAACCTCGGGTACAGCTCAATAGAAAGCCTGCGGAGGCCGCTGTATTCGGTTTCCGGCGGTATCAACGGAAGATTTCTCAGCACTGACAACGTGGAAGGGCGGCTGCTGAGTGAGCTCTCCGTGCCCGAATATTCCAACGTCATATGGTCCACCGGAGTAAAATTCCAGGTCGGTTTCGGCTTTGAAGCCTCGGTGGGAACCCGTATAAATGCCGAATCAGTGCTCGACGGAGAGTACGGAGAGCTGATTCCCTCAGTGACGTTAGGCTACACCTACACGCCGGGAGCCGATACTTCCGACAAAACACCTGAAGATCTCTCCGCGGCCGAGCGGTTTACCCAGAATGAACTCCAGCCGTATGTAAGCGCAGCTCCCTTCACCACCGAGTTGTGGGCAGTGGGAGCCGGTCTGACGGTGCCAATCGGCAGAATCGATACCAAACCGCCGAACATCGAGATCGATTTGAGTGGGATGACTACCCAGTACGAGGATGAAACAGCCGCACCCGAAACTGAGACAGAAAACGAAACGGAAGCAGAAGAAGGTTCGGACCAAGCCCGGGCCGGCGAAGCAGAATATTTCCGCAACGAGCCTGGCGAGATACGGGACGGCGTGCGCACGGGCAAACTTGCCAACCTGACCCAGCGAAAGCCCGGAGTGAAGAAAACAGTAAAGCCCCTGTATGTTGCCGACGGTGAGGAGTCAGCTAAGGATACCCCCGAAAAAGAAGCCCCCGTGGCTGCTGATGAGCTGAGCGAAGAGATGAAGGCAAATGTGATCCCCGACGCCCAGATCTATCTTTCTCCGAATAACGACGGCGTACAGGACGCTCTCGCATTTAACCTCTCGATAGACGAGAGTCGGTATATAAAAGGCTATGAGTTTATTGTGGAGAACCGGCAGGGCGAAGCAGTTCGCACCATTTTGAATAAAGAGACTCGTCCTGAGAAGCGAACCACCAGAACCTTTTTTCAGAATCTATTTAAGTCGAAAAGCGGCATTCAGGTGCCTGAGACACTTCGCTGGGACGGCACCACTGACTCGGGTGAGAAGGCTCCCGACGGACTCTACTCTTTTTATATCCGTTCCTGGGATGATAATGAAAACTACGGTACCTCCGAAAAATATTCGGTGTATGTAGACACCCAGCCTCCGGTAGTCGAAATCGAGAAAGCCGCTGAGTCGGAGCGCATCTTTTCACCAAATAACGACGGCAACAAAGATGTGCTGCCGGTAGAGCAGGAAGGTA
The DNA here is from genome assembly GCA_964485995.1 of uncultured Sediminispirochaeta sp. Taxonomy (GTDB): domain Bacteria; phylum Spirochaetota; class Spirochaetia; order DSM-16054; family Sediminispirochaetaceae; genus DSBN01. Next base: position 4,564 of record CAZAMY010000064.1, on the reverse strand, counting down.
CGCGAGAGGACCGCTGGAAAGCGCAGATACAAAACGCCGCCGGCAATGTGGTAAAAACATATACCTGGCGCAATGCACGACCGCAGTCCTTCGATTGGGATGGAACCAACGATCAGGGAATTCTGGTGCCCGACGGAGTATACGAATATACTATACAGGCGACTGACAGGGCCGGAAACAGCGGACGGGCCGAGTACGGAAACCTGGTAAAGAATACAGAAGAGACGCCCATCTCGCTCAGTATTGATCACTCGCATTTTTCTCCGAACGGAGACGGTATTCTGGATGCAGTGCTGCTGCAGCCGAATGTCCCTGTGCAGAGAGGAATCGAGAGCTGGACAATCGAGGTCGTCGACGCGAACGGCAGGGTGTATCGCAGCTTTTCCGGCGAAAGCGGATTGAGCGGTGCCATAGCCTTCGACGGCAAGGATGCAAGCGGGAATGTCATTCCGGAGAACCGCGAGTACTACGCCGATTTGCAGGTACTCTATGTGAACGGAAACAACCCGGAGGCGCAGTCCGCTCCCTTTATCGTAGATGTGACGAAGCCTCAGGCGAGCGTTAAGATCGACAACCGAATTTTCTCGCCCAACGGTGACGGAAATAAGGATACCATCACCATCCATCAGGAAACCTCTAAAGAGGAGAACTGGTACGGCACCATCACCGATATAGATGAGAACCCCGTCTATCAGTATAAATGGATTGAACAGCCGGAAAACCGCATAAGATGGGATGGGCGCAAAGAGGACGGCAGCCTGGCTGAAGACGGTTATTATTTCTATCAGTTATCCACAGTCGATAAGGCCGGAAACCGCGGAGAATCCGAGCGGATTCGCTTCGAATTGAACACCGAGGAGACACCGGTACTGCTGACCTCGAGTTACGACTATTTCTCTCCAAATGGAGACGACAATAAAGATACTATAAGCTTTCTGCCCAAACTGCAGGTTCAAGAGGGCGTGGTTCGTTATACCCTCGAGGTAGTAATCGCGGAAGGCGAGCCGGTCTTCACCCGCAACGGAAGCGGCAGTGTGCCGGACCGTCTGATGTGGGACGGGTTCTCTTCGGCGGGCGGCCGGGTAGAGGACGGTGAGTACCGTGCCAAACTCGACGTGCTGTATGCCAACGGCAACAATCCGCAGGCGGAGACCCAGCCGTTTACCATAGACACAGTATTTCCGGCTATTACTGTTGATCCCGAATACACAATCTTTTCACCGGAGGGCGACGGAAACCGGGACAGCATTACCTTTGAACAGGATTCAACTGTTGAGGAGTTATGGGAAGCACAGGTAATCAACGCGGCCGGCGAAGTAGTCAAGCGGAACGCATGGAAGGGGACCGCTGAAAACTTTGTGTGGAACGGTACCGACAATCAGGGTAACAGCGTGCCCGACGGCACCTACACCTACCGCGTCGCCTCTACTGACCAGGCCGGCAATACAACCGAAGTAGAGGTAGACGGCATCGAGCTCGATACTGCTCAGACTAAGCTCTTTGTGACCGCCGGCTCTGACAAACTGGCACCCACCGGCAACGGGCTCTATGAAGAGATCAGTTTCTCTACCATTGTGAACCGCCGCGAGGGGCTTGAATCGTGGCAGCTGGAGATGGTCGATCAGAACGGAATAAGCCAAAAAACCTTCAGCGGTGAGCAGCGTATTCCGAAGGAGATTATCTGGGATGGAAAGGATGAAAACGGCGAGTACATCGAAGGCCGCTACAAAGCGCGTTTCAGCGCCCGTTACACCAAGGGAAATCGTCCGAGCGCCGAATCCTTGAGTTTCGTATTAGATGTAACTCCCCCGCAGACAGAGGTCAGCCTCAATCCGGTTCCTTTTTCTCCTGACAACGACGGCATCGACGACGAACTGGAGATAAACCTGGATGTTTCGGACACGAACTCGATCCAGAACTGGAAATTTACAATTTTCGATGCTGAGCGGCAGGGGGTCCGTGCACAGGACGGACCGCTCTTCAAACAGTATTCCGGCAGCGGAGTGCCGGCTGAACAGATTATCTGGGACGGCCGTTCTGACGAGGGCGAACTGGTATACGCGGCTATGGATTACCCGTACCGTTTCGAAGTAAGCGATTCTCTCGGAAACCGGACGGTTGAAACCGGGCGAATTCCGGTGGATGTGCTGGTAGTACGTGAGGGCGACGACCTGAAGATCAAAATTGCCAGCATCAATTTCAAACCGAACTCGGCGGAATTTGTTGACGATAAGCCGGAAATAGCAGCCAGAAACTCATACGTTTTGAACCGTCTGGCGGAAATCCTGCAAAAATATCGTCAGTATGAGATTACAATTGAAGGGCATGCGAATATCACTAAGTATTGGGATCCTGCCCAGGCAAAACAAGAACAGGAAGAAGAGTTGATTCCCCTTTCCGAAGACCGGGCCACACGAGTACTCGAAGCCCTGGTGGAAAGAGGGATCTCGCGAAACCGCTTAACGGCTCAAGGCGTCGGTGGAAGTAAGCCGATTGTCGATTTCCGGGACGAAGAGAACCGGTGGAAGAACCGTCGAGTAGAGTTTATCCTGAAAAAAGAGTAACATGCGGAAAATATTCACATTTATCGCCGCGCTCCTGCTGATAGCAGGAGCGGGTGCGATTGTAGTTATAGGAGCCGGATATTATTTGAACTCTCCAGTTGACGGCGAAAGCGTGCAGGCCGATTCACAGCCCGCCGGGCAATCCAACGGAGATAACGGATCCGGCCAGGTGTTTCAGGTGCAGCGGGGCGAGGCGGGCAGCACAATTGCCACCCGTCTGGCAGAAGCCGGCTTCATTCGATCAAAATATTTTTTTATCGCACTCAGTAAAATAAAGCAGACTCAGTCGAGTATAAAGTCGGGCTACTATCGCA
>CAZAMY010000064.1:0-1586 GCA_964485995.1 uncultured Sediminispirochaeta sp. | reverse complement strand
GCACTCAGTAAAATAAAGCAGACTCAGTCGAGTATAAAGTCGGGCTACTATCGCATCTCGAATAAGATGAGCACTGTAGAAATCCATGATCTGCTGGTGGCGGGGAACCAGAAACTGGTGAGAGTAACCATACCCGAAGGGCTCACGGCCCGGGAAACCGGAAAACGCTTTGAAGCGGCCGGCGTATGTCCGCAGGACGATTTTTTGGAGGCTGCCCATTCAAAAGACCTGCTCCAACAGCATGATCTGAACACCGATTCGGCAGAGGGCTTTTTATATCCGGATACCTATCTTTTTCAGCAGGATTTTCCGGCGGAGAAGGTGGTTGCGCATCTGATTGAGACAATGTATGCCAAGATAGAAGAGATCTATCCGGAATTCCATCAACTCGGGTGGGAGGATCTGTACGAGAAAATCATTCTGGCTTCTGTGGTCGAGCGGGAGTACCGCGACCCGGATGAGGCTGCAAAGATTGCCTCGGTGTTCTACAATCGGCTCGATAAACGGATGCGGCTGCAGTCATGCGCTACAGTCGTATATGTGTTGACGGAGATCAAAGGCGGAGAACATCCGGAGAAGCTCACCTACGCCGATCTGGAGGTAGACTCGGAATATAACACCTACCAGCAGTGGGGGCTTCCGCCGGCACCAATTGCGAATCCAGGCAGTGTGGCGCTGGAAGCGGTATTTTACCCCGCAGAGACCGATTATCTGTATTTTCTGCTGAAGGATCCGAATGCCGGCAGTCATGTGTTTTCAAAAACACTGACCGATCACAATCGTGCCTATCAGCTCTATATCAAACAGTAGGTGCAGCTGTAAGTAATGCGAATTCCTGAAGGAACCATAGAGGAGATAAACCAGAAGATCAATATTGTCGAGGTGGTGCAGGATTTCGTTACGCTGGAAAAGCGGGGTAACCGGTATTGGGGATTATGTCCCTTCCACACCGAAAAAACCCCGTCTATGTCGGTAGATCCGGATAAAAACCTGTTTTACTGTTTTGGTTGCCATAAGGGTGGTACTATGTTTACCTTTTTAATGGAGGTTGAACATATACCTTTTGTAGAAGCGGCGGAGAAACTGGCCCAGCGAGCCGGCATCCAAATCCACAACGAGCAGCGTGATCCTGAGGCCGAGCGGGGCAAACGGGCACTCAGTGATTTATACAGCCGTATTACCAGCACATTTCATTACTTACTGACCGAACATGAGATGGGGCACAAGGCGAAGGCGTATTTAACTGAAAGGGGATTCGGGGAGGCTTCAATCGAGAAGTTCCAACTCGGTTATGCACCGGAGGACCGGCGCTGGCTGTACAGATTCCTGCGGCAAAAAAACTATTCAGAGGAGTTCCTGGCCAGTTCAGGGCTGTTTTCGAAGAAGTACAAGGATATATCAATCTTCTCCGGAAGGGTGATTTTTCCGATACGATCAGCCGGCGGTGATGTGGTAGCCTTTGGTGGACGTAATATCACCGGGGGCGAACCGAAATACATCAATTCGCCGGAAACCGAACTGTATCAGAAACGGCGGGTGCTGTTCGGCCTCAACCGGGCGGTAAAGGGAATACAACAGAATCGCAG
>CAZAMY010000063.1:0-9387 GCA_964485995.1 uncultured Sediminispirochaeta sp. | reverse complement strand
TATGAATGATGGAATTATCGCAATTGGAATGAGCGGGGGAGTTGATTCCAGCATCGCCGCCCATCTGCTTACTCAGCGCTGGAAGCGTGTGGTAGGAGTAAGTCATTATATATGGGAAGATTCGAACTGCTGCAATACGGAAACCCTGCAGCGGGCCCGCGAGATTTGCGAGCGGGTCGGCATACCCTTTTATATATTGAATCTGGTTGATGACTTCAGGAAGTATGTAGTCGAAGATTTTGTTGATAACTACCGCTATGGGAAAACCCCGAACCCCTGTGTGCGCTGCAACGAGTTCGTACGCTTCGGTCTGTTTCCGCAGCGGGTAAAAGAGCTGCTGGTGGAAAAGGGGTTGATGAGCGGCGGGGAACCACTGCATATGGCCACCGGCCACTATGTTCGTACCGCCGAGTTTGATGGCCATACTGTTCTGCGCAAAGGAGTAGATACTTCGAAGGACCAATCCTATATGCTCTATCATATCGATCCTGCCATACTGCCGTACTGCGATTTTCCTCTGGGAGGGATGACGAAGCCTGAGGTCGTGCAGATGGCCGTTGACCACGAATATCCGACTTCGAGCATTAAGGAGAGCCAGGATGTCTGTTTTATAGATGGCAAGTATACCGACTTTCTGCAGGACTACACCGGCCGCGAGTTCGTAGCGGAGCCGGGCAGGATTGTGGATATGCAGGGCCGGCATATCGGTACACATCGCGGGTACATGCATTACACCATCGGACAAAGGCAGGGGCTCGGTCTTTCGGACGGCCCCTGGTATGTCGCGCGGCTCGAAGCGGACAAAAACAAGGTGGTAGTGGCCCGTAAACAAGAACTCGGAGATACGGAGTTGAGAATAGAGCGCTGCAACTGGTTCGTTCCGGTGGATCAGCCCTTTGAAGCGGCGGTACGGGTACGGTATAACGCCCGGGAAATACCCTGCCGGGTTATTCCCTCCTCTGGCCGAATCGAACTGAATGAAGCACACATCATTACTCCGGGGCAATCTGCAGTGATATATGAAAATGATATAGTAATAGGTGGAGGAATCATTAAATAGACATTAAACGTCTATAAAAGCCCATTTTACTTCATTTTTTCTGAAAGCTCCTTATCCGCCCCTTTACAGAACACCCGCTATCTGTATAGTTATGGGTTATTATGGAACACACTGCACTGGTAATTGTCGAATCGCCGACCAAGGCGCGCACTATTAAACGCTTTCTCCCCAAGAATTATATTGTGGAGGCGAGTATAGGGCATGTGCGCGACCTGCCGCAGTCGGCCTCGGATATACCCAAAGATTTAAAAAAGACCAGCTGGGCCCGACTGGGGATTGATGTTGAAAACGGGTTCAAACCCTTGTACATCGTGCCGCGGGGCAAAGGCAAAATCATCCGCGAACTCAAAAAGAAGCTCAAAGAGGTTGATCAGCTGCTGTTGGCGACTGATGAAGACCGAGAAGGTGAAAGCATCTCCTGGCATCTGGTACAAGTACTCGCGCCGAAGGTACCGGTTAAGCGGATGGTATTTCACGAGATTACCAAAACTGCAATTCAAAACGCGCTGGAGAACGAGCGTGATATCGATACCAACCTGGTCAATGCCCAGGAGACCCGCCGCATTTTGGACCGTCTGTACGGGTACACCCTCTCTCCCTTGATCTGGAAAAAAATTGCTTACGGCTTGTCGGCCGGTCGTGTGCAGTCGCCGGGGCTGCGATTGATTGTCGAGCGGGAACGCGAGCGGATTCGCTTTAACAAGGCGGTGTACTGGGACCTGAAGGCCGAACTGAAAAAGCAGACGCCAGGTGCCCAGAGTGATGCCTCCTTCGAGGCTGCGCTGGAATCGCTTGACGGCACGCGTATTGCCGGCGGGAAGGATTTTGATCCTGAAACTGGACAGATACTGCCGAACAAGAGCGTCGTTGTCCTCGATGAACAGGAAGCCGCCACGCTGAAAGCCGAGGTGGAGAAATCCGACTGGAAGGTCGAATCTCTGACTGAAAAGGGATCAAAAAGCCGGCCGGCGCCTCCATTCATCACTTCCACCCTGCAGCAGGAGGGAAACCGTAAACTGCGCCTTTCAGCCCGTGAAACCATGCGGACCGCGCAGCGGCTTTACGAGCAGGGTTTCATTACCTACATGCGAACGGACTCTCCGGCACTCAGTAAAGAGGGGCTGAACGGGGCCATGCAGGCCGTGCGGCAGCTGTATGGAGAGGAGTATTTATCCGAACAACCCCGGCAGTACGCTACCAAGTCGAAGTCGGCCCAGGAGGCGCACGAAGCTATCCGGCCGGCCGGCGAAGTTTTCAAGCATCCGGATGAGACCGGATTATCCGGCAGAGAAAAATCGCTGTATGCACTGATCTGGAAGCGTACCCTGGCCAGCCAGATGGCGGAAGCCCGCAAGGTTTCTACCACTGTAAAAATTAGAGCCGGGCGGGCGGTCTGCAGTGCAACCGGTACGCGCATCGAGTTTCCCGGCTTTATCCGGGTATATGTCGAGGGCAAGGATGATCCCGAAGCGGCCCTGGATGACAAAGAGACCTTTCTGCCGCCCCTTGAAGAGGGGGAACTGCTGGATGTGGTCGCAGTGCAGCAGTTATACCATGAAACCAAGCCGCCGGCTCGCTACACAGAAGCGACACTGGTGCGGGCCCTGGAAAATATGGCTATCGGACGGCCGTCCACATATGCCTCTATTATTAATACACTCTTCGATCGTGAGTACGTCCGCAAGCAGGGCAATGCAATGGTTCCGACCTTTACCGGTTTTGCGGTGATCCAGCTGCTCGAGAATCACTTTCACTATTTAATTGAATACGATTTTACCTCCGATATGGAGGCGGCACTGGACGATATCGCAATTGGAAAAATAAACCGAACTGAATATCTCGAATCCTTTTACTCCGGAAAAGACGGGTTGGAAAAAAAGGTAGAAAAGCGGGAAAAAGAGATTTCCCCCGACGAAACCCGCACGATAAAACTCCCGCACCTCAGTGTGGTCGACGGCATCAAGGTCGGCAAATACGGTCCGTATATAGTGTATAAGGACGAAGAGAATGGTCCCATCCACGCCTCGATTCCAGAGGATATCGCGCCGGCTGATTTGACGGAAGAGGATGTCAAAGAGATTATCGAGATACAGAAGAACGGTCCCGAACCGCTGGGCCACCATCCGGAGACCGGAGAGGCCATATACTGTCTTACCGGGCGTTACGGACCGTATTATCAGCTCGGCGAAGTAACCGACGATAATCCGAAGCCCAAGCGCGCCGCCCTGGCAAAGGGGCTCAAACCGAGCGAAGCGAATCTGGAAGATGCGCTCAAGCAGCTGAGTCTGCCGCGAGTCCTTGGTACGCATCCCGAAACCGGTAAAGAGGTTGCGGCTAATCGTGGTCGCTTTGGGCCGTTTGTTGTACACGATGGTGATTTTCGATCAATAAAATCCGAAGAAGAACTGTTCTCGATTACGTTGGATGAAGCCCTAGAGATCCTGGCCAAGCCGAAGAAGGGGAAAGGAAACTCCAGAATACTCAAAGATTTCGGAAAAGATGAAGTTCTGGGGAAGAAGCTTGCCGTGTACAACGGAAAGTACGGCCCCTACATCAAGGCCGGCACCAAGAATGTCTCCCTCCCCGAGGAGAAACGCGAGCAGGAGGCTATTGATAAGCTGACGGTAGAAGAGGTGCGGAAAATCGTAAAGGCGCAGAACGGCCGGAAGAAAAAGTGAGTTAGCTCGCAGTAGTCCCCGGGCTTTCGAATGCGTATAAGATCACACTCTAGCGTTGAGCCAGTCGATAAGTGTCTCGAACACCTCTCTCCGCTCCGGCTCCTTGTGGATCTCATGATACAATCCGGGGAATATCTTACGGGTTCTATCTTCTGATGAAATGCTTTCCATTACTATCTGACTGTTCTCGGGAGGTACAACTGTATCTCCTCCCCCGTGCAGCAGCAATACAGGTAGCGAAACAGCTGCTATGGCCTCCTCCGACAACATCCCCTCCATCCGCAGGAACTCATCGCCGAGGCGCACTTTCAGCTTGCCGGTATAATTGAGCGGGTCGTCTTTGTAGGCCTGCACTTCATCAACATCATGCGACAACAGATCCGCTGAAAAGGGGCGAAAGGGGAGTGTAGGCACTATTTTTCTCAGAAGGTGGGCGATTTTGCGCTCGAACGACGATGATACTCCGCCGGGACGGATCATCGGGCCGGATAAAATCAGCCCCTTCAGATCAGATTGGTGCTCGAGTGCGTATAAAAGAGAAATTGCTCCGCCCATACTGTGGCCGTAGAGGAACAGGGGCGTATTGGTGTTCGGAATGACTATGTTCTGAATAAAGAGATGCAGATCCTCGGCAAACAGCCTGAAATCTTCTACATCGGCCCGTTTTCCGGCGGACTGTCCGTGTCCGTAGTGATCAATCGCCCATACATCGTAACCGGCGCTGTTGAGTTCGGCGGCTATCTCGGAGTATCTACCCGCATGTTCTGCATATCCGTGGGCAAAAACTACCGCAGCTTTGTGCTTGGAGGCTCTCTTCCAGTGGTAATAAGTGCGCCCGCTGCCATCCCGACCATTCATACGACCTGTGTTCATTGTCTCATCCTTGATTTAGCGATTTGTATGGATATAGTGTAACTTAAGAACAGAAAATTGGACAACTATTTTATCTGATTACAGAGAACTATCAGAGCAGGCTCTTGGAATAGGTGGAAGTTTAATTACTTGTATTAGTATTCTCGTTTCTCCAATATGCATATTATTTAGAATAGTAAATTGTTCTATTCTATTGTATAGTTCAGAAAATATGAGAGTAAAAATTGAATGAAATTATTAAAAGTATATTGCATAATAAATTAAAAAATTTCTAAAACTTGACTTTTTCTTCTGAATTTAATATGATTATAAGCAACTCGATAAACATTTTGAGTACTAGTCATTGAAACTAATAGAGTTATAATTGTAAGAGGGATAAATATGGATGAAAACGTGAAAATTAAGGTCGAGAATCTGTATAAGATTTTCGGACCGAGCCCCAAGAAGGCGTTTCCCATGATAGAACAGGGAAAAGAACGAGCCGAAATTCTAGAAAAGACGGGAAATGTAGTTGCTGTTCGAGGGGTTAGCTTTGAGATCAAGCAGAAAGAGACGTTTGTTATTATGGGGCTTTCGGGTAGTGGTAAGTCTACGCTTATTCGCTGTCTGAACCGCCTGATCGACTCTACCAGCGGAAAAATCTATATCGATGGTAAAAATATCGTTGATATGGATAAGGAAGAGCTCCGCGAGTCGCGTCGATACAAGATGTCGATGGTGTTCCAGCATTTCGGTCTGTTGCCGCACCGTACAGTTGTGAATAATGTAGAGTTCGGCTTGGAAATAGGCGGAATGGAGAAAGAAGAGCGGAATAAAAAGGCTCTGGATGCAATTGACCTGGTAGGTTTGAAGGGGTATGAAAACAGCATGCCCGATGAGCTCTCCGGTGGTATGCAGCAGCGTGTCGGTCTTGCCCGTGCGTTGGCCAACAATCCCGAGATTATGCTCATGGACGAGGCCTTTAGTGCCTTGGACCCGCTTATTCGTAACCAGATGCAGGACGAACTGCTCGAACTGCAGGCTAAGATGCACAAGACGATTGTGTTTATTACCCACGACTTGGATGAAGCCTTGAAACTCGGTGATCGTATTTTAATACTCGGTCCGGATGGAACCGCCCGTCAGTTGGGAACTCCTGAAGAGATTCTTTCCGAACCAGCCGATGACTATGTGGCTAAGTTTGTCGAGAAGGTCGATAAAACCAAAGTTATTACAGTTGCTTCTATCATGCGTAAGGCTCCGGTCATAACTATGCCGAAGGACGGTCCCGGAGCGGCCAGTCGTACCATGGAAAAGAATGGTATCTCCAGTATTTTTGTGGTTGATTCAGACCGCTACCTGAAAGGTCTGGCGCGTATCGATGATACGGTTAAACTGCAGAAAAAGAAAGAAAAGGACCTCGAGCCCATTCTGGTTCGCGATATATTTACCGCATATGAAGATACTCCCATATACGATCTCTTGGCCACAGCAATGTCGACCAAATATCCAATTGCGGTTATCGATAAGGATTACCGGTATAAAGGAATTGTCGATCGTGCGGCCATCATAAATGAAGTCAGTGATGATACTGATGATACCGAGTCTCCAATGAACTTTTCCGAGATGGAAGAGGGAATTAACAGTCAAAAAGATTCGGAATAGAGAGGAGATAAAGAATGGATAGTGTTACTTTACATAAAATTTTTGACATTGGGGGAGTGTTCGAGGCTATTATCGACTGGCTTACAGAAAATCTGAGCGTAGTGTTCGATATAATTGCCGACTTTATCGACGCTCTTCTGACCGGTTTCTTTAATGTGCTGATGTTTCCGCATGCATTTATCTTGATAGTACTGTTTGCGGCCTTGGCCTGGTGGATTGCCGGGAAGGGTGTTGGTATTTTTACCGTAATCGGTTTCTTTCTGATATACGCCATGAACTTGTGGGAAGCCACTATGGAAACCCTGGCACTGGTTATCACTTCGGTAATCATAGCAATCGTAATAGCAATTCCAATTGGAATTTGGGCTTCGAAAAAAGATGCGGTTGAACAGATAGTACGGCCGATTCTGGACTTTATGCAGACGCTGCCGGCCTTTGTATACCTGATACCGGCAGTACTCTTTTTCCGGCTTGGCGCGGTACCGGGTGTTGTGGCAACCCTGATTTTTTCGATGCCCCCGGCGGTTCGTCTTACCAACTTGGGAATTCGGCAGGTACCGAAGGAGATCAAGGAGGCGTCCCTGTCGTTCGGTGCGACCAACCGGCAGATGCTGTTGAAAGCCGAGATTCCGGTTGCAATACCGACCATTATGGCCGGTGTAAACCAGACTATCATGCTGGCGCTTTCCATGGTTGTTATTGCCGGTATGATTGGAGCAGGCGGCCTTGGTAATGAGGTTCTGAAGGGTATTACCCAGCTGAAAATCGACCTTGGTTTCGAGAGTGGAATCGCCATTGTTATTCTGGCAATCTTTCTCGACCGTGTAACTCAGGCGCTGGGCGTTGCCAGTCAGAAGCAGGCGGCCTAACAACCGCTGCAACTATAAATTGAGTGAGTTTCAGTCGTGTCTACGGGTGTAGGCACGGCAGAATATAAATTAGTTATTATAAAACCTTTAAGGAGGAGTTATGAAAATAACCAAAAAACTTTTCATTTTCGCTATCATTTTGATGGTGGCTACTACAGCAGTGTTTGCTGAAGGCCAACAGGAACAAGATGCACAGAAGACCGCTAACCTGGTATATGTAAACTGGGAAGAGGGAGTGGCCTACACTCACCTTGCAAAGGTAGTGCTTGAAGACCAGATGGGTTACGAGGTAGAAATCACTGCGGCTGACGTGGCACCTGCCTATACTTCAATTGCACAGGGCGACATGGACGCGTTCATGGAAACCTGGCTGCCGGTACTTCACAAAGACTATGTTGACAAGTATCAGGACGACATCATCGATCTTGGGAATGTGTATGAGGGAACCCAGAGTGGTCTGGTAGTGCCCGACTACATGGAAATCGAAACCATTACCGAAATTAACGACATTGCCGATGAACTCGGTGGAAAAATTACCGGAATTGACGCCGGTGCTGGTGTTATGAAGACCACCGAACAGGTTATCGATATGTATGACCTCGATGTGAAGCTGATGGCCTCCAGCGGTCCGGCAATGACTGCCGCTCTCAAGGACGCTGTCGAAAACGAAGAGCCAATTGTAGTTACCGGTTGGAGACCTCATACTATGTTCGGACGCTGGGACCTGCGTTTCCTCAAACAGGATCAGGACCAGGTGTGGGGTAAAGGAAATATCCACATTATGGGCCGCAAGAATCTGAGAGAAGATAAGCCCGAGCTGGCTCAGTTCCTGGAAAACTACTTTTTCACCGATCCCCAGTTGGCAGACCTGATGTTGACTATTGCCGAAGGCGATGATACCGAAGAGGCTGCCCGCCAGTGGATGAACGACAACATGGACATTGTAGAGCAGTGGATTCCGTAAATAAAGCGTAATTCGTGTTCTCAAAGGGCTGTCTTTTTAAGGCAGCCCTTTTTTTATGCCAGCTGCAGCTTGAAGCCGCCAGAGTTTTGTGTTATCTTACAATTAAACAGTTGCTTAATTGAACAACATTAAACTATGGAGCAGGATATGAGTAAAGATGTCTGTGAGAGTTTCTGCCCCGGCTATCGGCAGAATGATCCCCATTATCAGGATCTGCTGCTGCAAGTTGCCGGTGTGTCCGAAATCTTCAAAGCCCTCAGTGATGAGACCCGAACCAAAATTCTGTATCTGCTGGCCGAAGGTGAGCTGTGTGTATGTGACCTGGCGGATATCCTGGGCATGAGTCTTCCGGCAATTTCCCATCATCTGAGGCTTCTGCGGACAATGCGGCTGGTAAAATACAGGCGACAGGGGAAGCAGGCTTACTACAGCCTGGACGACGACCACATCGTACAACTGATTAAAGTAGCTCAAGAACATTTTGCAGAAAGCAGGTGAATGTATGCAGGAATCCCAGAATAAGAACAACACACCTTCAACCAAAAAATATACTATTACCGGCCTCGCCTGTGCGCAATGTGCGGTAAACCTAGAGGATGAAATTCGCAAGATTCCTGGAATCAATACAGTCAATGTGAACTTCGTTTCACAATCAATCGAGTTTGATGCCGGCTATGAGGACGCAGTGAAGCGGGCGGTAAAAAAGGCCGAGCCGGAGGCAGAACTACATAAGCAGGGTGATACTGCTATGCAAAGGCCGAATGGGTCTGGCGGGGAGGGGGGGCTCCGGCATGTGCTGTTTAGAATTGAGACATCAATAGTCGCTTCGATCGTACTGTTTATAGTTGGGTTCGTGAGTTCGGATTTGTCTTATGTATTTTTCGGTTCAGCCTATGTACTGATGGGCCATAAGGTAGTGTTTTCAGCAGTCAGAAACATATTTCACGGAAGGGTTTTTGATGAAAACTTTTTAATGACGATCGCCACCATCGGGGCGATTGCCATTGGAGAGATACCCGAGGCCGTGGGTGTTATGCTGTTTTACACTATTGGAGAATACTTTCAGGCCAAGGCTGTGGAGAAATCGCGCCGTTCGATCACTGCACTGCTCGATTTGAGGCCGGTTTTTGCGCGAAGAAGCACTGCGAATGGGCCCCAGGAGGTGAGTCCTGAAGAGATAAAGGTCGGTGAGCAGATTTTGGTATATGCCGGCGAGCAAATCCCTCTGGATGGAAGGGTAGTCGATGGCAGTTCGTATGTGGATACCTCCGCCCTCACCGGAGAGTCGATTCCAAAATC
>CAZAMY010000062.1:0-9537 GCA_964485995.1 uncultured Sediminispirochaeta sp. | reverse complement strand
CTCAACTTCAGTACCACCGGGTTTCTGCGCTACGAGCAGGCCGACCCGCTGGCAGCGGGCGACAGGGATGCCTATGTGCTGCCGGTGCGGCATGCAGTATCGTGGTACAGCGCCATGATGGCAGTGGCCCCGGCGGACTTTGCCCCGCGCTGGGAGCAGTTCCTGGAGGGGAGCTATCAGTACGTGCCGGCGCCGGCGGGTGAGTGGGGCAGCCGGATCGGGCTGAACGGGCTGCTGACAACGCCGGGATTGGGACGGCAGCACCGGCTGCAGCTGGGCTGGACGGGCGAGTTGAAATCCGGGGAGGAGGTGCCGCTGACTTCGCCGGCAGTGCGGCCGCGGGGCTACCCCTTCGACTGGAACGACGGGTACGAGGCCGATGGTGTGGCCAGCTTGCAGTACAGTCTGCCGTTGCTGTATCCGGACATGGAGCTGGGGAATGTGTACTTCCTAAAACGGATTCGCGGCACTCTGTTTGCCGACCTGGGGATTGGAGTGCCGGCGGCCGGCGACGGGGTGTTGCCGGCCGGCGAGGAGCCTCCGCGGTGGCTGCGGGAGCTGGATGCGGCGGCCGGGGCCGATCTGCACCCGGCGGCCGGGGTGGAGCTGCTGTTCGAGCAGCACCTGTTTAACTGGCCGATTGCCCTGGAGGCGGGGCTGCGCTTGGTGTACAGCTGGCGGGATGCGCGCTTTCGTGTAGAGGATACCCTGTTGCTGCTTGGGGTGGAGTGGTAGCGGGTAAGAATGACCCATTTGTTGCGGCGCTGGAGCTGCAGCGGGTTGTTTTGCCTCAATGCTCTTACGAAGATTGGTGCGGGGCCCGCGTCTAAATACGGCCCAGCGAGTATTTAGCGCAGAGAGAATCAAACTAATTGCATCCCAAATAAATAATTATAAATCCCTTGGAAATTGCGGGGCTGGAACTCTCGGTTTGGCACGAATGTTGCAGTATTAATAGTAGAGGCGAAATGCCTCGCCGGCGGCCGTATGGCGCCGGGAGAAGGCTGCCCGGTATGGGAGCCGCAACACGCGTTATAAGAGGTGTTTTTATGAAAGACAGAATCGTGATTGACATCGGCCAGATTATGGACGAGATTTTCGAGGCGACCCGGAGTTTTGGAGAAAACTTCGGCGAGCGGGCGCGGGAGCGAACGGCTGAGGAGTTCACTCGCTGGAATGATCAGGTGGATTATTATCCCTCCTATTCGTATCCTCCGATGAATGTGTACCTGACCAAGGACAAGGAGATGGTGTTTGAGTTTGCGCTGGCGGGTTTCCGCGAGGAGGACTTGAATATCGAGTTTCAGGGCGACTACATGGTGTTTTCGGCCAAGGCGCCGGAGATGGAACCGGCTGAGGACGTACGCTACTTCAAGCGCCGTCTGAAGTTCAAGGGGATCGACGAGCAGCGCTACTTTGTGCCGGAGGACAAGTTCGACCGGGAGAGCGCCAAAGCGGTGTTCAAGAACGGTGTGCTGAAGATTACCGTACCGCCCAACGAAACCTTCGAGTCGAAAGATGGTATCAAGGTAGAAATTGTAAGGGAGGATGAGGAATGATTTTTTGGCTTATTGTAGGCGTAGCCTTAGGATATTTTTTCAAACCCCAACTGGATGTGCTGGTAGGCAAGGTGATCCGGATGATCCGCGATAACCGCAGCAACTATCCCGACCGAGACGACCGCTTCTAAAGCGGACGTCCATCACATATACATTATCCGCCGGGAGCCGGGCATCATGAGTTTCCGTGCCGGGCATCTGTGTTCAGATGCTACCGGTCATGGGTACGTGTTGGTCGGCTCTTCTTTTATAGTGGTCAAAATCTTGTTTGTCTAAATTTTTTACACTATATGTAGTGGCTTCTTCTCGTGGGACACGCTATATATAGTGTCTTAACAAATGAAAAACAAGATTATGGCCACTACATTCGCACCTCCGCTTCACTGACCAGTTCTTCAGTATCGAGCAGGATGGTGACCTGTTCGCCGATTTTTCCGAGGCCTGCGATGTATTTTTTTTCGACAGGCTTGTCCTGGCCGGCCTGGCCCAGCCCCTGACTTTGCCGCTGGCCCTGGAACTTGGGCGGCGGGTCGATGTTTTTGTCCGGGATGTCCTCAACTTCGGTGGCAGTGTCTACGATGAAGCCGACGGAATTGTCGCGTACGTTTACCACGGTGATGACGGTGCGGTCGTCGTATTCGTGGGGCTGCATTCCGAAGCGCAGGCGCAGATCGATGACCGGGATGACTTGTCCGCGCAGATTTATCACGCCCTTCACATATTCGGGCATGTCGGGGACTTCGGTGATTTTCTGCAGCTCGATTATGTCGGTTACATCGCGGATGTTGATTCCGTAGACCTCATCGGCCAGTTTGCACAACAGGTATTTGTTTTCCAGATGTTCCTCTTCGCTTTCAACGAGTAGTTCGTCGGTTTCTGTGGTTTTATCTTTATCACTCATGTTTGTCTCCTATCGTTAGTGGGGGTTCTGGCGGGCGGCTGGTTTTTCAAGTGCTGTAACCAGCACAGGCCTCGAAGCAGATTACTCCGAGGCCGGCCCGGGTTTTACTATTAGAACCGTTCGAAGTCGCTGTCCTCCAGTCCGTATTTCTGTTCGTTGCTGGCCGGTGTGATTCCGGTTTCATTCTGGTCACTCTGTTCATTGGAATTAGTACTCTGAGTGAGCAGCCGGCTGTTGGACTGCGCTATTTGCCCTTCGCTGAGGTAGCGTTCATCGAGATCGAACTGCACCACCATATTGCGCAACTCTGTGGCCTGTCCGGCGAGTTGCTCGGATGCAGAGGCGCTCTCTTCCGAGCTGGCAGTGCTGGCCTGGGTGGCCTGGTCGATTTCGTCGAGACCTTCTGTGATCTGTTCGATTGCCTGGGCTTGTTCCCGGCTGGCCTGGGCGATCTCTTCGAGGAAATTGGCTACCTTACCTGAGCCGCCGACTATTGAAGTGAGCTGTTCAGCAGTCGCCTCGGCAGCTTGAGTTCCCTGTTTGATATTGCTGACTGTGTCCTGCACCATTTGTGTGGTTTCCTGGACAGAGTCGGCACTCTTGACTGCCAGGTTTCGTACCTCGTCGGCTACAACTGCAAAGCCCTTGCCGTATTTTCCGGCCCGGGCAGATTCGACATTCGCATTCAGAGCGAGCAGATTGATCTGGAAGGCGATGTCGTCGATGACTTTGACTACCTTGTTGATTTCATCGGAAGATGCGTTGATTTTGTCCATTACTTCGGAGAGCTGCTGCATTTGCTGATTGCCGCTTTCCGCATCATCGGTTGCCTGCTGGGCGATGGAGTGCGCCTCGGCGGCGTTTTCGGCATTTTGTTTGGCCTGACTGTTGATTTCATTGGTCGAGCTGGTGATTTCCTGCAGGCTGCTGGCCTGTTCTGTCGCTCCCTGACTAAGGCTCTGGCTGGCTTGGGAGACCTGGTCAGCCCCGCTGTTGATCTGTTCGACCGCTTTGTTTACCTGTCCTATGGCATCATTGAAGGACTCTTTCATCACTAAGAGAGATTTACCCAGCTGATCCTGGTCTGAAGATTTTTCCACCTCGATTTTGAGATTCTTATTGGCGATCTCATCGACTACGTGGGCCTTATACTTGAGGTTCTCCACCATGCCCTGCAGCTCTTCGGCCAGCGTACCGATTTCGTCACTGCGCTGTACATCGATGTGTGCATCCAGGTCGCCTTTAGCTACCCGGCCGGCAAGCTGGACTCCCTGTTTGAGTCCATTCAAAATAGAGAGTGATATAATTATCGCCACCGCCACAGCGACTGTCAGAATTGCGATTACAACGCCTATGTAAACTCCGATAGTGTTGCTGATGGTCTCTTCCATGGTAAGGGTACGTGCATCGGTGCGTTCATCCTGCATCTGTCCCATTGCATTCATAGAAGTGCGCATCTGATCGAAAACCTCCTCGTTCGATTCTGAGATGTTTTGGATCTGTTGATTGGTTTCAAAGGTATCTACAGTTATTTCAACAACCCGCCGGCTGGCCTGTTTCCACTGAGCAAAATAGTTATTGAAGTTCGAGAGAAGCTGATCGGCCTGCGGTCCTACTATATCGGCGGCCTGCGTAATCCTCTCCTCAGCTTGATTTATGTTTTCGAGGTTGCTTTGATTGTGGCTCTCCACTGTCTGCATTGTCTCAGCGTCCATCACAAGCAGTTGTTCGACATACCCCTGGTAGGCGTCCCGGTCGCCGTTGAGCGTGAGCGATAGTGCCCGTTCCAGGGATCTGCGCCGCTGAGCGCTGAGCTGGCCGGCGAGCTGTTCTTCGATTAACATTCCCAATTCATCTATATTCTCGCGCATGCTGCTAAAGGCTGTCATTGCCTGTTGACTCCGGTTTTCCCGTTCTTGTAGTGCTTCAGCAATATCGAGTTTATTCTGAAACAGTTGGGTGCCGCTTGCTTCCCATTCGTTATAGTAGCCTTTGAACTCTTCGAGCAGGGGCTGCATCTCCTGGGTGAAATTCTGTGATGGTCCGATTGTGTGATCCCAGGCCTGTTGAATGTTTTCGTTGAAATCCGCCTGCATGCTGCGCAGCTCTTCAGTATTTACCGCTTCCATCGACTCCTGCTCGGCAACAAAGGCCTGGTACGCATCGCGGTCGCCCTGTATCATTGTTTCATATTCGCTATGCAGTCTGTTCAGTCCATTGATATTCGACTCCAAGCGGTTGAAGCTGAATATCCCGAGTGCAAAGATGATTGCCATCCCGAGAATGGGAATACCGATCATTACAGTAAATTTGCCGCCTAATTTCATTTTTACCCTCCTTGCGGGGTTCTCTTGGCGAGCTTTTCTTTAATGGTAGATGAAGGCCGGAGATGCGGGGCTGAGTCGGGGCAGCGTATTACAGCGAGTATTGCACAACGGCCACCGACTCAAAATAAAACTCTTTTTAATCGAGAACCGAGTGATACATCACTTTCTGTTTTAAACGTATTAACAGCACACATTTGCGTCAAATCAAAATTCATACTGACTGTATTGACAACCGCAGCCAATCTCTTTACTATTCTTTCACACATGCCCAGGTGGTGAAACTGGTAGACACGCTAGGTTCAGGGTCTAGTGGCTTTGCGGCTGTGGGGGTTCGAATCCCCCCCTGGGCATATAAACCATCCCAAAACGGGGTGGTTTTTTTTGTTTTATTAAAAAGTATGCCTGTTATCAGTCAGTTTTGTGGTTGTTATCTGGGCCTTGAAGTAAGCAAAAAAAATCTCATTTTTGATGACAGATTTCAGATATATACGCCCTGTATCCTTATAGAAAAAAATCCGGCGCTTAACGTAGATTTTACGCCGTTTATTTAATTGGTCGGATTTTCTCCAGTCTATTAGATGGCGGTATAAGAAGATCTTGAATGTCCTCTGCACTGTCGATGTGTAGCAGGTTTCCATAACGATTTCACGTTCTCGACCACTCAACGGCAACTTTGCTACAGCCTTGTGCATCCAGGCTGGGAGTTCAGATTCGGTTATCCCCTCATCTCCGAGAGCTGATCGAACGGGGTCTCGAAGACCTGGAGGACTACTATCTCGGGATGGAGGTAATGGAGCGGCTTCGAAAAGGCGAAGAGTATACCTCTTCTATTGATGAAATGGAGAGGGATCTTGGTTTGGACGATTAGCCTCTCGAAAATCCTCGGTCCCTCGGCAAAGCCCTCTCTGGTCGACTCGGCACTTTCTGGTGGTGCAGGGTTGGAGACTCCCGAATTATTTGTGATATTCATGACAATGAGCTGATAATCCTTGTAATACGAATCGGGAACCGCAGAGATGTGTACGAGTAGTACGAGCTGGACAGGAAAAAGCCGAGTCGCCCGTGCGTTTTTCTAACTCCGCTCAATCGTGCGCCCGGAGGGGCTGTTTCACTTCCTCATTAGAAATATTGCTTTTATATAGTGATTTTTATACATTGCGTCGCAGCAAGTTTTTCACATGAAAACCATTCAAAACAAACCACATCGTATTTGCAAAGTTCCGCCACCTGGGGTATAATTTTTCTGAACACACCTCTCTCCAGAACAAGCAACCATGCCATACTTCTGCTGCAGCCTCCTTATTCCAGCTAAGGAGCGAATTATGAGAGCAGTCAGAGCCATTGTAATCCCTTTTATATTAATGGGGCTCCTCGCCTGCGCGACCACAGGGCCGGGCGGGAGAGGTTCCGGGACCGTCATCTACGAGAACGATTTTTCCGCCGACGACGGTGCCTTCGAGTTTCACGGCGGCGAGGTCAATCGCATCGAGGACGGGGTGCTCCATCTAAAGCAGGGAGATGCGGAAGATATCTGGACCGTGCTGTCCGAGCCGCTTTTCGGCAACTATACCGACACTACCTTCAGAATAAAATTTGGAGATCCCGTTTCCGCCCATCTGAATTTCCTGTTGATTGAGAACTCCAGACTCCTCATCCACGTGAAGGATAATGGCATCTACTTTGGTTCGCAGTACCTCGGTGAAGATATCGCGGGAGACGGGTTCGAGGTCAGCCTCGTCCCCGGGAAGTGGTACGAGTTTACTATTTCTAACCGGGATCCCCAAATGACCATATATATAGACGGCGTGGAAGCAGGGACTGCCGAATTCGACGGGAGGTTGCCCGTAAGAGGTCACCTGGCCTTCGAATCCCATGCCGAGTACTGGATCGATGACCTGCAGGTTGTCGAGATGAGCGCCCCGGGAGCACAATCCGGAGAACCGGGCCGACTTGCATCGGTTGAAGAGGAAGGCATACGAGAACTCCTCCTTCGTTGGGAAGAGGTAATCCGAAACCGGGACTACGACGGTTTTGCGGAGCTGCTGTGGGCTGATATAACCCTTGAGTTTCGGGACCGAAGAGGTCGAAGGACCGATTTCAGGAGTCTTGAGCCGGTCCGGAGGTTTCGCCTCGAGTTTTTCGATGAGCTAGGAGCCCTGGAGGACTATCATCTTCCCGAGCCGAGACATCATGAAGTCCACAATGAAGGAAACGATGTATCTTACGGGTTTACTTTCAAGTATTCCTGGGTAGACGAGTGGGTGCACGCGCAGCGGCGGGACGGTGAGTGGAGAATCGGACATCTGGAAATCGTGCTGCCTGTTCCCGGCGCATGGGTTACCAATCGCTGGAAGGCTCTGGCCGATAAAAACGGCGATGGTTTTCTGCAGGATGAAGAAAGCGAGCAACTCTTCCACTGGACCCGTGATTTCTACTCCGGACCTCATCCGGTGAAGAACCCGGTGGACGAGCTCTTCGACGGGAACGGAAACGGAGAAGTAGAGGTGCGGGAAATACGGGCGGTGGCGGAATTCATGTTCGGCAGGGGCTTCCGCTGGTTTAGCGAGTTCCGTCCCCTCGCGGCAGCCCACACCATCGACCTCGACGGCAATGAACAAATAAGCGACGACGAGATAGAAACACTGGTCCGCTATATGACGAAAGACCCCGAGGTGTGGCCGGACCGGGTGAACGGCAAGGAACGCGGATATTTTCTCAAGACTGCGGTACAGGTACCATTTCCCGACGCCCTCTTTCAGGAGGTACCCCGCCAAGTGGCTAATCACATCGACGAACTGGCGGACCGCAACGGTGACGGCCGTATCGACGAGGAGGAACAGGAAGTCATACTCTCTTCTACCCGGCATCATCACGAGGTCGAGAACTACTTCGAGCGTGCCCTGGACCTGAACCATGAGGGCTTTGTTAACAGTAACGACGTGCTCCTCGCCCTCCAGGCTTCTGCAATGGGTACTAAGGTCCTGGCGGTGGACAACCAACCTCCCTACGAGGTAACAACGCCCATGGACGGCCTTCTTGACCGGGACGGCAACGACATGGTGGATGCCGGGGAGCTGGAGGCTGCGGTTGCCTTCCTTGCAGGGAATATGGATCGAACCGGTGATGTCTCACAGCAGCTCAGGGGGCTTGCGGACTGGAACGAAAACGGGCGCATCGACCGCGACGATCTGGAGGGAGTTGCGGGCCTCATTATATTCCCCCATCCGGTCAACCCCGACGAGTCCATGGACCGGGAGTCGGACAGCAACGGCGACGGCTTCATCGAACCGGCCGAACTGGGGATTACCGGCGGAGTGACATCGAAGGGTGCCGTCCCGACCATGGAAAATCGCATACGAGCGGCGCGCCGCAGTTCGCAGGAGCCGGCGGGGCCGGCAGCAGCCGGCGGCAGCTCTCAGGAGGTCTCCCTGAACTCCCGCGACATGGGCTTCCGCTCGGAGTACTACGAGCGTCTTGGGAAGATCCAGGACCGCAAGCTGGCGGTAATCAGCCTGGACACGCAGACGGCGGAGGTGGATGAGGAGACCGCCGCGGGGATCATCGTCTTCGTCGAAAACGCCTTCGTCAACGTCGGCAAGGTGCGGGTGGTGGAGCGGAAGAACATCGAGGAGATCCTGAGTGAGTACGAGTTCCAGTCATCGGGCCTGATAGACGAGAACACCGCCATCGAGATCGGCAAGCTCTCCGGAGCGGACATCATCGTTATCGGCAGCATCAACAGGGTGGGAGGCATCTTCTACCTCAACATCAAGCTGATAGAGGTAAAGACCGGAGAGATCATCGGCTCCAATATCGCCCGGGCAAGGGAGGCCTCCGAGTTTCTCGACATGAGCAACGAGGCGGTCTACATGCTGTTTTAAAATCGGTAAATATGGGAAAGGAGGTCGTAGTATGGAACAATGGAAGAGGCTCGTGCCGGCTATTCTGCTGCTTTTCTTTTTCGCCATCGGCAGCGTATTCTCTCAGAGCGCGGACGACAAGCGGCAGATCCACCGCATTCTCGATCTATTCGAAAAGTCCAACCTCGAGGAGGACATGGGAATGCTCGAAGAGATCCTCTCGGACAGCGGCTATCTCATGGTCGTGAGGAAGAGAGACGATCCCGGCAACGCCAATGTATTGAGCAAGGAACAGCTCCTCGGCGGAATGCGTCACAAGTGGAGGCAGGAGGACTATCTCGAGCACCGCCACACCAAGCGCAGAATCGAGTTCCACGGCCCCGTCGCCGAGGTGCGGAGTGTCATCATCAACAATGTTGCCGGGCAGGGAAAGTCGACGCAGAACTCCTACCACATCTGCGCCCGGGAAGACGGACGATGGAAGGTCGTCTTTACCGCCTTTCTTCTGGCGGACTGAGCGCTCGACATGACTCGTGCAGCCGGCTCACTATGCTCGGCCGACTCGTCGAGGTCGTCGGCGTAGATGGCGCTGTTGCTATCAGGGTCTTCGATCTGCTCTTCGAAGCCGACGGGCAACTCGATGGAGACCCTCGATGCCCAGCTATAAAAATAGTAATGAACGGCATTGACACTCTGAATGCGTTGAGTTTTATTGACCTGCCCCGAGAGAAGCCGCTCACAGTAGCCGACAGCGGCTGCAACACCGGGGCTCAGACCTATACCCTTGCCGAACAGCTATGAGCGGCTGGTGTAACTTCTAAAAAGTGGGGCCTGCTCGATGGTTTTCGGCAAAGCTGATTTGTCGTTGTTCTCTTTTTTCATGCTGCTTT
>CAZAMY010000061.1:7270-9573 GCA_964485995.1 uncultured Sediminispirochaeta sp. | reverse complement strand
CATGCTGATGGGAGCGGCGCGATTGAATCTGCCTGCGGTATATGTGAGCGGAGGACCGATGCTCAGCGGTACCTATAAAGGCGATAACATAGATCTGATCAGCGGTTCATTCGAATCGGTCGGCAAATATGTTGCCGGCAACATGGACGAAGCGGAGCTGGAGGAGATTGCAATGCGGGCTTGCCCGAGCTGCGGCAGCTGTGCAGGTCTGTTTACTGCAAATACGCTCAACAGCCTGGCTGAATCGCTGGGAATTGCCCTACCGGGCAACGGCACCATACCTGCACCCTTCGGAAGACGAAAGCAGCTGGGCCGCCGGGCCGGACACCAGATAATGGAGATGGTAAAGCGGGATATACATGCCCGCGATATAATGACCAAAACCGCCTTCGAAAACGCCATTGCCCTGGATATGGCTATCGGCGGTTCGACCAATACTGCGCTGCACCTTTTGGCCATAGCCCGTGAGGCCGGAGTCGATATTAGCCTAAAAACTTTTGACGAAATCAGCCGCACAGTTCCCAATATTACCAAGATCAGTCCGGCGGGAGTGCACAGTATGCACGACCTCGACGAGGCTGGCGGACTCTCGGCGGTGATGAATCAGCTAATGGAGCACAAGCTGATTGACGGAAGTCAAATGACCGTAACCGGTAAAACCCTGGCGGAGAATATAAAGGGCGCCCGCATCCAGAACTCAAAGGTAATTAGAACAGTCGACAATCCGTACATGCAGGAGGGGGGCATTGCTGTCCTGTACGGCAATCTGGCTCCTGAAGGGGCGGTAGTCAAGCAATCGGCTGTCGAACCTGAAATGATGCAGCATGAAGGCCCGGCCCGGGTGTTCGATTCCGAAGAAGATGCCTACGCGGCAATTACCGGTGGTCACATCAGTGCCGGCGATGTGGTGGTTATCCGCTACGAAGGGCCGAAGGGTGGTCCGGGAATGCGGGAGATGCTCAGTCCTACCTCGGCAATTGCCGGCATGGGACTCTCGAAGTCGGTGGCCCTGATCACCGACGGTCGTTTCTCCGGGGGTACTCGCGGTCCCTGCATCGGCCATATTTCTCCAGAAGCCCTGGCCGGCGGAGTGATCGGCCTGGTGAAAGAGGGCGATATCATCACTGTCGATATTACCAACCGGCGGCTCGAGCTGCAGGTCGGTGAGGATGAACTGGCAGAACGGAGAAAAACCTGGAAGCCGAATCCAGGTGAAGTGGAGCCGCGCAGCTATCTGGCTCGCTACCGAAAACTCGTGACATCGGCTCACACCGGAGCGGTCTTCGAATAAAACTGCCAGACTGATCGCAGGTGACGGTCTGTTCAAATGCCGGTCTCGGCCGTGGTGCTCCACAGGCAGGCAGACCGGCATTTTTAGTGCTTGTGCTTTCCGGGTATTAATGCTAAACATATGTTAAGTAGTTATGGAAAGCACGCAGCCGTATACAGCAATTCATTGCCGCACTTACTATTCCCTGTTGCGCGGGGTTTTGTCTCCGGAGCAGGTGGCAGAGACGGCTGCGACCCGGGGAGCCCGGGCGGTGGGCGTTGCGGATATAAACGGTTTTTACGGACTGGTAAAGTTTGCTGCAGCTGCCGGCCACAGGGGGCTGAAAGCGCTGTACGGCACCGCCCTGTATGACGGCGAGGAGTATATCTGCAGCCTCCTCTGTCTGAATGCGGCCGGTTTCGCCCGGGCCAACGGAATCCTCAGCCGCCACATCGATGCACAGAGCAAACTGCCGGCCGGGTACGACCCGGTGACCGATTTGGCGGCGGACGGTTGGACGGGGCTGTGGGTAGTCAGCTGGCGGACCGATGTGCTGGATCGTCTGCAGCGGCACAGCAGCACAGGACTGTTCGTTGGATTGCGCTACGGTGAGCCCTTCTCTGGACTGCGCCGCTTGGCCGTACTCCGGGGCCTCAGAGTGCTGGCCTACAACGATGCGGTGTATGTGCAGGATGAGGATCCCGCTTTCTACCGGGTGGTACGGGCGATCGGACGTAACCAGCTGGTGGATGCAATTCCCCCGGGCGGGGGTCTGTCGGCGGGCCAGCGCTTTGTCGGGCCGCAGGAGATGCAGCGCTTCTTCTCGGCGGTTCCGGAAGCTCTGGAGGCGGCGGAGGAGTATGCCGAACGGGCGGAGGGCTACCGTCTGCCGGAGGGTTTCATTTTCCCGGCCTTCGGCGGCATGTCGGAAGCCGAATCCTTCGCCCGGCTGCGGGGGCTGTGCATGGAGGGCATCCATCGCCGCTACGGCGGGGCAGCTGCAGCCATACACGCGAATGCACACGCGGATGCA
>CAZAMY010000061.1:0-7170 GCA_964485995.1 uncultured Sediminispirochaeta sp. | reverse complement strand
GCGGATGCAGAGGCGCAGTCCGGTTCGGGACCGAATCTATTTATGCGCAAAATCCTTACCCGCCTGAACTACGAGCTGGAAATAATCCGCCACAAGGGCTTTTCGGCCTATTTTTTGGTGGTGCATGACATTGTGCGGCGGGTTCCGCGCACCTGCGGCCGCGGCAGTTCGGCCGCTAGCATTGTGGCTTTTCTGCTGGGGATTACCCACGTCGACCCGCTGCGCTACAACTTGTTTTTCGAGCGCTTTCTGAATATGGGCCGCAAAGACCCTCCCGACATCGATGTCGATTTTCCCTGGGACGAGCGCGACCAGACCCTGGAGTATGTTTTCCAGACCTATGCCGGATCGGCGGCCATGGTGGCCGACCATGTAAGCTTTGCCTTCCGCTCGGCCATCCGCGAACCGGCGCGGGTGTTGGGATATGAGAAAGAGCAGCTCGACCGGCTGACGGGGCTCTGGCGGCGGGGGCATATCAGCGATCTGCCCGAGGAGCTGCGGCAGGTGGTCCCCCGTTTGTACGGCATGCCCCGCAACCTGGGCACGCATCCCGGCGGTGTAGTCATTACGCCGGGTCCGATTACCGACTACACGCATGTACAAACCTCGCCCCTGGGCTGGCCGTTGATCGCCTGGGAAAAGGATGCCGCCGAAGATGCAGGGCTGGTCAAGATCGATTTACTGGGGAACCGCTCGCTGGGGGTGTTGCGGGATTCTATGGAGGCAGTAAACAGCCGGTACCACACTTCCCTCAAATGGGAGCGCTTCTCCCCGCTGCAAAACCGGGCTACTCGCCGGATGATCGGCAAGGGGGATACCCTGGGAGTGTTCTACGTCGAATCTCCTGCCACCCGTCAACTGCTTAGAAAAATGGGGCAGGGCGATTATGAGCACCTGGTTATCGCCAGTTCGATCATTCGACCGGCGGCTAACCGCTACATCAACGAGTTCGTCCGTCGGCTGCGCGGCGGGGCGTATGCGCGCTTGCCGGAACCGGTCGGTTCGGCGCTGGAAGAGACCTACGGAATCATGGTGTATCAGGAGGATGTTTCGCGTATCGCAATTGCAGTGGCCGGTTTCGACGCGGCCCGGGCGGACGGTCTGCGGAAGGTGCTTTCCAAGAAGGACCGGGCCCGGCGGCTGCCGGTATTCCGCGATGAGTTTATCAAAGGCGGCCGGGAACGCGGTTTCTCCGAAGTGGTGCTGTACGAGCTGTGGGATGCAGTCCTCTCTTTCGACGGTTACTCCTTCTGCAAGGCCCACAGCGCCTCATATGCGCTGCTCTCGTATCGTCTGGCCTGGATGAAGCGCTTTTTTCCGCTCGAGTTCTACACTGCGGTCATCAACAACGGGGGCGGTTTTTATGCCCGGCAGGTGTACTTAAATGCGGTCAGGCGGCTCGGTTTTCCTATCCTCGGGCCCGATGTCAATGCCAGTGAATATCGATATGCCATAGAAGAACTCCCCCATAGCCGGGCTGCCGGGCCCGACCGCTCGTGCCGGCTGCTGCCGGGCCAGACTTCAAAAGCCCTGCGGATGGGCCTGTGTCAGGTGCAGGATCTATCTGGGGAGCTCCTGAAGCGGATACTCGCTGTGCGCCGAGGATATGAGTTCAAGACAGTGGTCGACTTTATCCGGCGGACAGATCCGGACATCGCCTCATTCCGGTCGCTGGTGCAGATAGGGGCGCTCGATTCGATTGCCGGCGGATACACACGGCCGCAGCTCTTCTGGCTGTACTACCACTTTGAATCGTCAGCCGGGCTGTTCGAAATGCCGGAGGCGCCGGAGTGTATTGGTGATTATCCGGCCAGCCGCAAGCTGCTGGATGAATACCGTTCGGCCGGTCTCATCTTCAGCCGCCATCCGCTCGAGATCTTTTTACCGCGGGCAGCCCGCTTTCGGCAGCCGGATGCCTTTCCTATGGTAGACTCGCAGTCCATCGGCGACTACGAGGGGCGGAGTGTACGGATTGCCGGGTTTCTCGTGGCGGAGAAGGAGATTCGAACCAGCAAGAAGCAGCCGATGAGTTTTGTTTCGTTCGAGGATCAGTTCGGGGTGTTTGAAACAGTGTTGTTTCCGGATGTATACAGCCGGATGCTTGAACAGCTCGAGAACGGAGTTGTGTTTGTACTGGAAGGCCGGGTCGAGAACGAATGGGGATCGCTGCAACTGAATGTGGCTCGTGTGTATCCGCTCAGCCGCCACAGCCACAGCTATGGCCCCATCCATAGCCAAAGCCATAGTCTTCAGCCCGCGCGCCCAGCCCATGCAGCCCGCGCAGTTTTCCGTTGAACGGTGAGGGAGAATGGAGTACAATTAAAGTAGGAGACAAAATGAAGATGAAGGGTGAGCAGACGATCACTATTTTTCATCTGTATCGGAATGACGGCACGGCTCTATTTCTGCATCCCTTCGATGATGCGGAGGTGTTGCTGACACTCGATAATGAGACACAGATTATTGGAAAGTATGGACAGGAGCCGCAAGTAGAGTACATCACTCTGTTTCGGAAGGAGCTGTACAGGGCGGTCGATACGGCGG
Source organism: uncultured Sediminispirochaeta sp. (assembly GCA_964485995.1). GTDB lineage: Bacteria > Spirochaetota > Spirochaetia > DSM-16054 > Sediminispirochaetaceae > DSBN01. The sequence continues at coordinate 4,626 of CAZAMY010000061.1, read as the reverse complement.
TCAACAGCTGGATCCAGGAAAAAAAGTTTATCCCCAACTTTCTGTGGGCATCGGTCGGGTTTCTATTGCTCTATTTTCTGTTCACCTTCAGCTTGCGTGATCCCCTGCCAATGATAGATGAAATCATAATTGCCGGGCTCGGAGCGGCGGCGCTGTATGTGTACCGTTTGCGTAAAGCCCATACTCTGCCGCAGGCGGATCAGTTGCGCAAGAAGTTGCGGTGGCGAATGGATCATATCGAATTTCATGAAGACCCGTTTGTGAAAGAGGTGGAGGAGCTGCTGCATCGCTATGAGTCGGTGAGCCGGGAAAAGCTGCTGCAGTCGGTGTATATGCAGGATGAAGTTTCTCTTTCTGAGAATGAAATCAAAGACGCCTACACGCTCATCGCGTATCTCGAAAAGCGGTTTTCGAGCAAGCTGTATAAACGGCAAGAGAAAATGATGGACAGATATGTCAGCGGTGGCCGGAATACCCGGCGGGGTGATTCACTGGGGGCTTTAGTCGAGCGGGGAAAAATAGATCTGTCCTTATTCGTAACGTATCGTAGCTTAAAACGCAGAGTGAGCGTGCGCTGAGGCCTTATTCGAACGAGGCCTTATTCGACCTTGTTGAGGGCTTCCATATCCTGCTGCAGACGGAGGGCTCGCCTGGCAACGACTATGTTTTCTGTGGCCGGTTGAAAAGTCGGGTCGAGATCGAGGGCGGCTTCCCAGTAGTCGATTGCGCGATTGAGTTCACCCTGTGCATAGGCCTCCAGTCCTTCGATGTAGTAGTCATCAATCTGCTGGCGTAGTTCCGCACGGCCGCGGTCGCCCAGGTTCATCTTTGCTTCGATACTGAAACGGTCGGCGGTATTTACCTGGGTGGTCATGTCGAGGGTGTAGTTGAGAATCAGATCGACGTAATCGAGGCTTACATTGCTGCCGAGGGTAAAGCGCGGGTTGGCGCCCCGATGGGTAAAGCCGCTGTGCATCGAGAAAAAGTTGGTGAATTGTACCTGCAGGCCGCTGGCCAGGTACCACTTTTCCCATTGCTCAGCCGGGAGGCCGAAGGCGATCGGATAGTTGAAATCGAAAGAAAACAGGAGGGGACGGAAAGGGGAATAGGCAAAGCCGGCAGTTGCAACGGTGGGCATCGGCTCATCCTCATACGGCAGGCCGAGATTCTTTACCACCGCTCCCAGTGAGAAGTTCCTGTCGCGTGAAGAGTAGAATTTAAGAAAGTTGAAGCGAGTGAGTAATCCGAAATCAGCCAAACCGGTTACAATTGACTGCCCGGGATATATCGAGTTAGGAATATGCCGGTAGGCAAGCTTGAGATTGGTACCGACCGAAATACCGTGAAAATAATAACTGGAGAGAAAATTATAGGAGGCGTTCACAGTAGCCACCGTTTCAGAGACATATCCGCGGGATTCACGCTCGCCCCAGCTGTTAAACTCTGTGAAGGGCAGATACAGGAATTTTCCTCCGATGCCCATGCCGAAATTGTTCTTGCGTATAGTGTATACTACCCCTTCGAGGCTGGAATCGGCTATCCAGTTGTTATGGTGAAAGGAGAGTTCGGTATAGGTTAGCTGTGAACTTCCGGCGGGATTTGCTTCCAAAAAACCGGAGCCTTCGGCAACAGCTGTGTAAGCGGTGCCCATACCCTCATACATTCCGCCCATCGGTACTAAAAGTGTTGGAAAAAGTGTGCGGCCGGTGTTAGGGTCGGAAAACAGAGTGTTGTCGGCAAATCCGCTGTAGCCATAGTAGAATTCGGACAGATCTGCAGCGGAGAGCGAAAAAGAGAGGAGAATAATTAATATGGTAGCCAGCCATATGCGCTTGATCATCATTAATAGTATATACTCAAAATGCTCTTTTTTCTACTCTCGTAAAGATATACATACAAATTTAGTACTAAGATTCTTTTTGTCGATAAATGTGATACAGTAGGTATGAAACATCGTGGTTAGAACTTGGCGGCGCTGCGCATTCTCAATTTTTCTCGTTTTTCTGCTGTTTTTCAGTATTGCGGGCGAGGTGTGGGCACGGGGACAACAGGAAGACCGGCTCGATGAAGCCCGCAGCCTTATAGCAGAGAATCGTTATAACGATGCGATCCTGCTGCTCACCCAGGTAATGAAGGAGAACCCCCGCAAGTTCGATGAGGCCGAGGGCCTCATGAAAGAGGTTCGTGAAGCCCGGGCACTGTACAATCAGACCTATCAAGAACTCATAGAGATTCTCGATGTACAGGAAGGCGAGACGCTGAACGAGCAGGAGGCTTATGACATTATTCAGCGCCTCGAAGAGCTGGATGCGGACCCGAACAAGGCCGCGGTAGAGGCCTTCGCCCAGGCGCGCCGATCTATTATTTTTACTGTGAACAACCAGCGCTTCCAGGGTATCATGGAGACAGCCGGCGAATTGCTCGAGCAGGAGCGCTACGTTGAAGCGGTAGAGGAGTATCTGACAGGATTTTCTCTGCATGAGGAGCTGTTTCTGGAAGAAGAGTATGGTCAGGTTATTGAAAACCAGATCGACGCGCGGAGGAACGAAATACAGCAGCTGGCCGATCAGTTCGAAACTCGCTACGCAGTTTTTTCGGAGACTCGCCGAGAGTTCGTAGAGGCTTCCGCGGCGGAGGAAAATACGAGCCAGGCCGTAGAGCTGCTGGGGCAGCAGAGCAGTATGAGCGAACTCTGGAGCGGGATTGTTCAAAATGCAAATGCTGTAGAGAATATTCGTATCTCCATTCTGGGTGAGGACACCACCGACATTCCTTTTCTCTCTACTCTGCGGGTGCTTTCGCGCGGGAGAGCGCAGAGTGAAGTGCCGATCGGCATCGCCGGTGCAGTAGAACGGCCCCTGGTCGGCTCGATGCAGAGTCTCAACGATCGGCTCCGCAGCAATATGCGGAGCACCTTCGAAGTGGCTCTGCAACGCTTTAACGAGCGACAGTTTGACCAGCTGGAGGAACCCCTGTTCAACGGAACTCTATCGGCGGTAGAGACCGTAAATCCTTCAATCGATCAATGGGAACAGCTGCACAGCCTGCGGCGTGAGCTGGAAGTTAGCCGCAAGATCGGCCCGACCCAGACTGAGACTCAATCTGACCGGCTTTTCGTGCGGGCTATAGAATACGCTGCCGTAAATTACAACCAGCTCATTGAACGCATTGTTCAGTTGAATCAACTCGAAACTGGCGGCTTACTGGCCGAGCAAGAACTCGAAATACGGACCGCCCGCGAAGAGCTGGTGGCACTTTTGGGAAACCTACAAGTCTCTCTTGAAGAAATTCAGGAAACCCTCGGTGAATACAGTGTCTATAACCGTGAAGGAGTAACGGTAGCCCGTTCCTTGGAGGTGCTAGAGTCCTTGCAGGAGAATGTGAACACCGAAATTGCCCGCAGCCAAACAATAGAGGGAAAATTTGTAGAGCGGATTGCAGAACTGCGTTATACCCCGGCGGTAGAATCGGTGCAGTCCGCCGAAGCTGCAGTGTCTCAGGCTCAGGACTTCGTGAATGGAGTGGAGCAGGTTATTCAAGAGGGTTCTCCAGCAATCGAGGTTCGCTATCCGAACCGCAGTATAGACCTGGTAAACAGCGCCCAGGAGAGTGTGAATTCAGCCCGTACCATCGTAGAAGCGGTACTGGCCGAATTAAACACTGAAAAAGAGTATATTCAAGAGCAACCGGCTATTGTCAGCCTGCAGGAGCAGGGCCGCAGCTTGTTGTCCAGAATTGAAGCGGTAGGACGGCAGCGGTCGCAGGTGCTTACCGCAGCCGCCGATCTGAACCGTAAAGCGAACCTGGCGGTTTCGGAGGGTGACATAAGACTGCAGCAGACCCGGGCTGAGATGGAAAACGAGCGTTTCGAACTTGCCCGTGAAAAGCTGGAGCAGGCCGGTGATGCCTATTCTCAGTCCCTTGAATATCGTGAAGACCCAGAGGTTCGTAGTATTATCGATGAAGAGATACCTGCTCTGGCAGAAGAAATCCTCTTCGAGCAGAACCAGGCGATTGTAAGGGAAGTGCGTACCCTGATAAACCGCGGACGGGATCTGTTTTTTCAGGAAAAATTTGTTGAAGCGGAACAGGTGTTGAACCGTGCACAGTCGAGATGGCGACAGACCCACCCGCAGGACGATCCGGAGGTTAATCTGTGGCTGGATAGAGTGCAGAGGGCCCTCGAGGCTACCAGCGGCATTACTATTGAAGAGACAGATCCGCTCTTTGCCGATATGATGCAGATTCTCAACCTGGCGAAGGAGGAGTTTCAGCGTGGAAGAAGGCTTTATGAACAGGGCCGGCGCAGTGCCGCCATGGAAGCCTTTTCGGCAGCGGAAAAAAGTATTCAGTACATAAAGGAACCGTTTCCCAACAATCAGGCCTCCGGTGTGCTTTATCTGCGGATTCTACAGTACACTGAACCTCAGGATTTCGAATCGCTCTTCGGCAGTCGTTTCCGGCAGGCCCGGGCAAAAATCGATACGGCGCCGGAAGAAGCGTACCGCGAACTGCAGGTGCTGCGGGAGATCAACTCAGACTATCCGGGCCTGGATGATGCTATTTATCGGGCGGAAATTGCCACTGGCATTCGTCAGCCCCCGCCGGATCCGCAGAAACTCGCAC
>CAZAMY010000060.1:0-9587 GCA_964485995.1 uncultured Sediminispirochaeta sp. | reverse complement strand
GGAACTCGACAGACTCTTGTCAGAACGCATTTCCGACTATGCCCGGCAGCGGGCCAATGAGGCCGCTGCCCAGATGGAAACGGCACTGTACGGTTATCTCGAGGAGGAACTGGATTCAAATGAAACCTTGAGTGAGGACCTGCGCGGCCTAGGACAGGAACTGCGCGGCGATATCCAGTCAGCGGAAAACCTGGAGCAGCTCATTGAAAAGGAACAAGAGAAGGTCGAAGCGGAGATCCGCAAGATACAGAACAAGGTACAGGATAAAGCCGGTGATGCCTTGCAGGAGCTGGGAAACAATTTAGATTTGCCGGGTTTCTAAACAATGGAGTATTAATGGAACAGCTTATTGCCACTTTTCTCACGATACTGCTGCCGATCCTCATCGGCTTCGGTATGCACCTGCTCAGCGGTCATCTGCAGCAACGATTCATCAGAAAGGATTAACTATGGACTGGTTCGAAGTGTGGCGGCTGCTTTCACCCACAGTTGATGCAGCCTTAACCGGAGGGTATTACTACGTCTCGCTGCTGGCAATTGGTCTCGGTATCGGCATACTCACCGGTTTTTTTGGTGTCGGTGGAGGATTTCTGGTTGTACCTATTCTGAATGTAGCCCTGGGTATACGGTACGAGATTGCGGTGGGCAGTAGTCTCAGCTTTATTATCGGTACCAGTTTTGCCGGACTACTCAAACAACACAAACTGGGGAATGTCCATTTCAGCGTTGCCGGATATATTGTAGCGGGCAGCGTGCTCGGCGCAGTCCTGGGTGACTCCCTGCAGATGTTTCTGCTCACCGGGCTGGCCGGCGGCAACACGGCTGTATTCACCGTCTATATGCATTCGATATTTATTATTGTACTTTTGGGAACTATTCGAGCTATGCGCAGTTCAGGGAAGGCTCGCAGTTCGGCAGTTTCAGAGGCTCCGCTTTTGGCAAGATTCGGTCCACCGCCGAAATTTCACATACGCGAATGGGATCAGCTCGGTTTCAGTGTACCGGGTACATTTATCGTGGGAGCCTTAATAGGAGTGTTTACCGGGCTGCTGGGCATCGGCGGAGGGGTTCTATTAGTACCGGTCCTGTTGGGCCTGTTCGGTCTTTCGCACCAGAAGGCCGCCGGCACGAGTCTGGCTATCATCTTTGCCACCGCAATGGTGGCGGTCATCAAAAAGGGTTTTTCCGAAGTTCCGAAAGTGAACCTTCCGCTTACGCTTATTCTGCTGGTGGCCAGCGTAATCGGCGTACAATTGGGAGTCTTCTTTGTCAAGAGGGTCTCCGGAAGCGGCTTCCGCCGTTTGTTTGTTTACGTACTGTTGGCGGCTATTGTGATGATTGCGATAGACCTGAGTATTACTCTGCTGAGTTCCGGTTTATAACTTTTTTCATGCATTTTTTTAAGTTTGCCCTTTCGAAACAAAGATTTTGTTACTATACTTTTAAATAGAGTTCTTAACTATTTTTTTCAAACGGTGTACCAAGCGATGTATATCCAAACTTCTAATCAAGACAAACTGGAACTGGGCGTAGGTGATTACCAATGCAACTGGGGAATTCACATCGCCGGACTGTATGAAACCGAAGCTGAACGGGATGAGATAGTAATGGGTTTTATGCATGCCGGTGATGCCGCTGGCGACTTGCAGTTGTATGCTCCGGCTGAACGAAGTGTCTCTGATTTCAAACAGAAATATTCGCAGGAATACCCCTGCAGCTGCAACCATTTAGATAATCCGGATCTGTTTCAACTGGACAGCCCGCACGATCTCTATTATCCCGAAGGGGTGTTTTCACCCTGGACAATGGATGAGAATCTAAACTCTTTTTACCGTAAGAGCCAGCAGAATGGCCCCCGCAATGTCCGGGCTACGGCTGAAATGGTGTGGGCACTCGAGGCGGTACCGGGCACCGAACATCTGATGGCCTATGAATCACGGCTCAACTACTTTATTCCCGGAAAACCGTGGATCAGTATCTGTCTGTATAATATTACCAAGTTCGATGGCGCTACTATTATGAAAGTGCTCCGAACCCATCCCTATACACTGAACGGCGGAGTTATTACCGAAAACCCCTACTATCAGGACCCAGATGTATGGTTGAGTGAAAATGCCCCGCAGTTCCTCAACTATTAACCCATGCAAAACAGCCATATTGAACATGAACTGTTTCTGCTCATGCGGTACACATCTACTTAAGCGCTGAGCCCGGCGGTATTTATAAAATGCATTTTGAGGACAACGGTAAAGGCTTTCCGGAGAGTTTCAATTTTGAGAGCTCAAGTTCGCTCGGCCTTAATCTGATAAGGATACTCTCACAACAAATAGACGGGAGCTACCGATTCTCGAACCAGCAGGGTGCATCTTTCGATTTGGAATTTCCTCTTCAATAAGAACAACAGGTAATATAGGCAGATCTAATTTACATGCGCCCGGCCGTCGACTTCCATGTTCTGGGCCTTTTGATGGAGCAGACTGATAGCTTGATACCACATATAAGCTGAAGCCCGAATATTCAAGAAGTCCAGGCGATAAAGGGAGTTCTGATGATAGAATTCGAGCTTCTCTTTATCCTGCACGTTTTCACCGTACAGATCTTCTATCGGAAAGAATTTTAGGCGTCCGACGGTAGTCCGGAACTCAATACCGGAGGGGTAAAAGTAAGCCCTGCCGGTGTTGAGACGCTTGAGGGGTTCGGCGCGATAGCCGCGCCAGAGGATGGCCGGCCCCTCTTCGAAGAGCGGGACTTTTGCAGACATATCTTTACTGAGATACTCGACGAAATAACTGATCTGCCAGTCGTTCCAGTCGGTGATGGAATTGAATACCAGCGGGCTGTTCACCGGTTGCAGGGCCCCGTACTCGTCATACAGAAAACTGTACCCACACTCACGACACTCGGCAGTATCGCCATGCGAGACAAACGAGGCGATACTCTTACATTTCGGGCAGACAAAAATGGCCCGCTCCACATATTCAGCCGGGTGTTTGCCTATAAACTTAATCTGTTCCTGCCGGTTCCACTCCTCTTCGTCATGGGATATACGCTCCTCCATCAACTGCTTGCAGCTGTCCAGGTCGATCTGCTTGAGCTCTTCGGAAGTGAATACCAGTTTATACTCCATATGCACTTTGCCGCGCCGCAGACCGCGTCCCCAGCGAGGTTTTGACAGGTATCCACCTTTGTTCACCACCCCAATAACCGGAAGCTTCAGCTTGTGGATAAGCCGGGCCACTGTGTGTACATGCCGCAGCGACCGACCGTCCCAGGTACGGCGTCCCTCGGGGAACACCCCAATCACGCCTTCTCTTTTGATGATTCTAATAATCTGGGCCACAGTTCGCGTGTCGGTCATGAATTTGCTAGTAGGGATGGAACCGAACAGATTCATCAGGATATGGAACAGCTTTGTACGAAACACACTGTCAGAGGCGATAAACTGTACATCATGCGGCAGATAGATACCGATAAAAAAGGGATCCCAGAAATTGACATGATTTCCAATTACCAGATAGGGGGGCTTGAGATCATTCATACCTACATTATCGATGATCTCCATATTGTATCTGCGCTTTAAAATTGCATGAATAATCGGACGGATAAACCTTATCCATATAGGATTCGGTGTTATTGTTTTATTTGCAGCCTTTGTTTTCCCTGTGTGCTTCCCTTTCATTAACTTACCTTCGCATCTTCATCATGTTTGTGGGCATGGTGGGGATACCATATGTGTGAAGCGCTGTTCACCGCCCTCCTTTTTGAAATAAACAGGAATGATATTATTACGAACACCAGATAGCCGGCGCTGACCGCCACCGCTAACCAAAACAACTGCGGATTATCTTTGGTTACACTGTACGCGGGCAGATTTATACTCAGTATAAAGGGTATTGCTAGCATAAAGGTTATCCCGGTCGCAAACATGTAGTCCGAAGCAGCCGGGGTTTCGAAATTAGGATCAATTACCCTGAGCAGAGCCAATCCGGTAGGCATGGTGCCGGTAGAAACCCCATAAACCAGCAGCATTCGATGAAACTGATGATCGGTAAAAATTCTTGAACAGAACCATGGAACCAAAACCAAGGCCAGTATTCCGGCGATGGAGCTCAGGACGAGAATCTGAATAATATATTGGCCTACGACCACTAAAGAAATGGCGCCTACCGCAGCAGTCACCATTAGATCAACCGAAAGGCCCGAAAGCCGGCTGAGGGTCGGATTATCGAATGTGTAATCTACATCCAATTTCTGGGCAATAAATCTGACCAGCATGGCTACAACCGCCGAAAACACAAAATTGATACCCCACAGATTAACTGCCAGTTCATAACCAAGCGGTCCGATCAACGACAGCAGCGCGGTTAAGCCCCGTAACAGCAGATAGCTCAGCAGATAAGTAAAAAAGACCAGTCCCAGGTGAAATGACATTGAATCGATCGCTTCGGTTTCCGTGCTGAGATGACTGCCCACCGGTTTCTTTTCATGCTTTTGGAAGATACCGGTTCGCACATCTTTGCTTTTTAATATTTCGACCTGCTCGCGGTTAACCCATCCACGGCGGATACCGTAGTTGATGAGGAATACACCCCCGAAACAGGCCCAGAGGAACCCAACCGCGGCAAAGGTAAGACCGACAGTACCGGCCCCTTCAAAGCCCATTGGAACCCAGCCGTTGCCAATGGCAAAAGCCTGACCCGGCCCGAGGACGAAACCGAGCGGCAATAAAAAGCCGAAGGCCGGAAAAAGTGCCGGAAATATCGTAGATATGAACAGAAAGGTCACCAGCAAACCGAGCAGGGCCTGCAGTGCATACTGAGACAGCACCGAGACCGAGGTGGCAAAGATTGCCGAAGAACCCCGCTTATCTTTTTCCGGGAGTCTACGTAAGGTCATCGCTATAAAGGATATGTTAAGCAGATGATACACCATCTCACCGAAGCGGTCCGGTCTTAGATCGAGAGCCGGGAATACGAAGTTGTAGAGAATCAACAGGATGAAACCGGCGGTAAGTGCATTCGGAATGAGATACTTCTGGAAGAAGGGGATTTTCGCCCGAATGAAGGTAGATATCAACAATGCCATGGAGATAATACCCAAATCAAGAATCAAGCCCCAAGTAAAATCCATATCTACCTCCGTTCGGAACTACTGTAATACATCTTATATGATAATGCAATATTACAATATTAGACTTCTTGTAATATATACGCCTCCTGCTCTTCGACCAGTTTCTCTACATCCAGAATGATAATAACCTGCCCGTCTATCTTTCCTAACCCGGCTACGTAGTGCTTTTGTGCCGCGCTGCCTTGAAAGGCAGGGGCAGGATCGATCTGGTTCGCGGGGATTTCCTGCACTTCTGTGGCGGTATCGATAACAAAGCCGATCAGGGAATCGTGAATATTGACAACCGTAATAACAGTGCGATCGTCATACTCACGTACTTCCATCCCAAACCGTATGCGCAGATCAATGATGGGAATTACCTGACCACGCAGATTGATCACCCCCTTCACGTAATCAGGCATATCTGGTACCGCTGTAATCTTCTGAAGCTCGATAATATCGGTTACGAAGGCTATGTCGATACCGAAAGTCTCCCGACCGAGCCGGCACATGAGGTACTTGCTGACTTGGTTTTCGCCATCTTCTTCTAGTTCAAACATTTCTTCATTTGCCATAATACCTTCCCCTAATACCGGTCAAGCTCTTCATCATCTTCCGCCGGCCGGATGCCGGTTTCCGTATTGCCGGCCGGACCTGCGATGCGGGATTGGACTCTGCCTGAGATCAGATCGTTATCCAGAGTAAACTGAGCTACCATGCCGCGCAGTTGCTGCGCCTGCCCGGCCAGCTCTTCGGATGCTGAAGCACTCTCCTCGGCGCTGGCAGTACTGGCTTGGGTGGCTTGATCGATCTGATCTAAACCTTCGGTAATCTGTTCGATGGCCTGGGCCTGTTCGCGGCTGGCCTGGGCGATCTCTTCGAGAAAATTCGCCACCTTAGTCGATCCATCGACAATCGAACCGAGCTGGGTGGCAGTTGCCCCTGCGGCTTCGGTTCCGGCTTTGATGTTGGTCACGGTATCCTGCACCATCTGAGTAGTCTCTTTCACCGAATCGGCACTCTTCACCGCCAGATTGCGGACCTCGTCGGCCACTACCGCAAAGCCTTTTCCGTATTTTCCGGCTCGGGCGGCCTCGACATTTGCATTCAGGGCCAGCAAATTGATTTGAAATGCAATGTCGTCGATCACCTTCACGACTTTATTGATTTCATCCGAGGAGGCATTTATGCGTTCCATGATCTCCGAAAGACGGTTCATCTGCTCGTTGCCGCTCTGGGCATCCTGGGTGGCCTGTTTGGCGATAGCGTGGGCTTCAGTCGCGTTCTCGGCGTTTTGCTTCGACTGGCTGTTGATCTCATTGGTCGAACTGGTAATCTCCTCCAGGCTGCTGGCCTGTTCGGTGGCCCCCTGGCTGAGATTCTGACTCGCCTGTGAAACCTGGTCAGCGCCGCTGGTTACCTGTTCAACTGCGTTGTTTACCTGTCCTAACAGCTCGTTCAAAGCACCCTTCATTGTGAGGAGAGACTCGCCCAGCGAATCCTTTTCGCTGACCTTCTGCACCTCCGCCGAGAAATCGCCTTCGGCAAACTTATGAATGACCCCGGCTTTGTACTGCAGCGCCGACTGCATTCCCCGCATTGCATTGGCCAGCTGCCCGATTTCATCGCCCTGATCAACATCTAAGTCAGCTTCCAAATCGCCCAGAGAAATCTCCTGCGAAAAGGAAACTCCTTTTAGAAGAGGCTTGATGATCCCTCGAGCGATTACAATGGCTAAGAATGTCCCCATCACCACTGCGAATATAGAAATAATCATTACCGCCCGGCTGGTGTTTTCAGCTGCCGCAAGCATAGCTTCGTCTGTCATCACATTCTGCGCAGTGGTAGCAACAATTTCCCCCAGCAAGCCCTGAACCTCATCCAGTGCAGCCACTGTCTGTGTGGCATAAATATCGCCAGCTTGGTCCAGACGATCAAGTTTCGCATCGTGCCATTTTATGAGCGAATCGATCGCATCCAGGGTTTCGTACGCCAGAGGCTTGGTATTTTCCATGTAATAGCTGCGCATAGCCGCTTTTTGCCCTTGGGAGAGACTCTCCGCGATAAGCTCTGCCGATTCATGCAAACGTCGGTGAGGATCAAATATACCCGCAATCGCTGTATCGAAGGCAGCATCGTTTTCACGCTTCTGCTCCACCTGATCAGAATAAAGGTATTGTCCCAGATTGCACTGGGTATGATCGAGTTCTACGTTCTGAAACTGAATCATATCCGGATCAACAAACACATCCTTGACCCGATGGGCCCAGGCGAGATGATCGACCTTCATCTCCCGCAGAAACGCGCCCAGCTCCTGATCGACCTGTTCGTAGTGCTCATCAACAGAAACGGCTGACTGGTGCAGACGGTTATGGGGATCTTCTATCCTGGACAGCAGCGGTTTTAACTCGGGTATCATCTGTTCAGCAGCGACTCTGGCATCGCTGTAGTACCACTGCCCGAAAGCACACTTATGCGGGTCTGTTTCAACGGTCAGCTCGGACACCTCGTCATTGTTCAGCAGTCCATTCAACTCGATTGTCCAGTTCAAATGGTCGACCTCGCGTTGAACAATATTGCCGCGCAGCTTGTTTCCCTCGATCACTTCAGATGCATCGGTTACGATCTCATTGATGCCGAACACCGACCAGGCTCCAACGGCAATCAACAGCACAATTACCACCCCGAAACCTACGAAAAACTTCTTTCCAAGTTTGATATTCTTCCACGCCATAGTTCTCTCCCCCTTACATACTGTATGACTATAGTTGATTGACTGCTGCGGAGGTATCACAAAAATTGTGATTTTACTCGATGAGACGCCTTTCGAGCGCATAATGAACGAGCTGAGCATTGCTCGAAAGCTGCATCTTTTCCATCAGATGCCTTCTATGGGTATACACTGTATTGATGCTCATGTGCAGCTGTTCAGCTATATCGTTCACACTGTTGCCGTTCGCAATGAGCAGGAGTACCTGAAACTCTCTATCTGAGAGCCACCGGTGCGGTTCTTCACACTCTTTTTGAGTTACTCCGATATTTTTGGCAAACTCAGCACACAAATATCTTTCGCCTTTGGCAACTTTGATAACCGCTTCTATCAGTTCGTCAGTATCTTTTCCCTTTGTGATATAACCACAAGCCCCATTTTCAAAGGCCCTTTGCGCATACCGCTCCTCCGGATGCATACTGAGAATCAATACCCGACAGCTCGGACGGCACACCTTCAGATCCTTAAGTATATCCAGTCCGTTCTTATCGGGAAGCGAGAGATCGAGCAGCAGTACGTCGCAGGGGGTAGCCTCGAGCACCTTGAACAACTCTTCAGCGGTACGCGCTTCTCCGGCCCAGCTCAGACGGGGTTCATATTCAATGAGCCGGCGGAACCCGTCTCTGATGAGGTCATGGTCATCGGCAATTATCACACGGATCATTTTATCTCTCTGTTATTCATTATCATAAGCTATTTTTATGCTAAGTCAAATCTTGGCGGCAATCCTGGCGGCAATCTAACTAAAATACTTTGACTGCCCCATGTGAATAATTGTATGTTGTAAACAGGAGGCTGACATGGATGGTCATGAAATAGAATCCTATTCCTTTGGCAAAATGGTAGTCGACGGACATACTTATACCGACGATCTTATCCTGTATCCCGATTCTATTCAGACATCTTGGTATAGAAAACAGGGTCATGATCTTTCGCTAGATGATATTCCCGAGGTGGTTGAAAGACGACCCGCTGTTCTGGTAGTGGGAACCGGTGCTTCGGAGCGCATGCACATATCCGAAGAAACCACCCAGAAACTATTAGCATACGGAATTGAAATCGTTGCGGCCCCCACTGACCGGGCAGTTACATACTACAACCGCCTGAAATCAAAAAAGCACACTATCGGAGCCTTCCATCTTACCTGTTAATCCTACCTGCTAATCGCCGGACAAACGGCTAAACTGCCCCCGGACCCTCTCCACTATCTCTTTTCTTAGCTGCCGGTCTGATATATCCGGTTTCTGGGCGGATAGTTGGTCCATAGAGATAGGTGCTCCTATGTTGAGCTTCACCGTACACGCGCGGGGCTGCATTCTTTGCCCGATGGTGCCGCCTTTGAGCCGGTTTACAGCATCCAGCAAATTGAGAAGGAATTCGATATGCCGGTTTGCATCATCGCTTTCCAGCGCATATTCGGGCTGCAGATAAGCCAGCAGATCAACCACCTCCAGATGACGGGCAAACAGACCGGCTTCGGCTGCAATATAGTCCTGCAGCTCGCGGTTCAGCGGAGATCCTTGATGTTCGGGCCGCGGTACAGCATCATCGCGCACGAATATCCGGTTCCAGCCGGCCAGCCTGACTATATATATGCGGGGAGTAAAGCCTTTCGGGGGGCGATGGATTCCGAGCCGCTGTTCCTGCATCTTCAAAAGGCCATCCACCAGATGCTCCACACGGCGCCGAGTGCACTCGCGTTCGTCTG
>CAZAMY010000059.1:0-9623 GCA_964485995.1 uncultured Sediminispirochaeta sp. | reverse complement strand
AATCGCACAACTTCCCCGCAAGGGCATCGATGCGGCCGGTATCATGCACTCGAATGTGAATATCACCGGACCGGCCCTCGAGCTCCTCGGCCACTACTTCACCGGCCCGCGCTACGCCTATCCCGACAGCGGCTTTTTCCGTATGCCCAACTGGCAGTTCGAGAACATCGTATCCCCGCCAGATCTAACCGCCTACGCCATCGACTGGATCGCCGACGGGGTCAGCGCGGTAGGCGGCTGCTGCGGTCTGTCGGTGGAACATATCGAGGCCCTCTCTACACTGAAGCGCTAGTGCAGACTACAGAAAAGGATTCCGGCACTCGAGTTTACCGTATGTTTGCCCGTGTGAGAGCCGCAGCAGTACATGGCGCGCCGCCGCAAGTGAAAAGGGATCGCACTTTTCCGGGTTACCGTAACCAAAAACGGCAGTGTTCTGTTCCCGCATGCCGCTGAAAATCAGCTCCTGTGCCCGGGCCTGTGTAATACAAATGCCGGCCATAGCACAACTGTAGCGCAGGCCTTTCGGCCGGCTACCGCCGCAGGCCCGGCGTGCTGCGCACGGCCCGGATGTCTATGGAATTGAATTTAGTACAAAATAATTGAGAACACCTATAAGGGTGGCGATGGCGGTGAAGCCGATGCCGATAAGCCACTGCAGCTGATTGAAACGGCGATCGGTGGCATGAAAGCGCTCGTCGATCTGCTTCTGAAGTGCCTGAAAGCGCTGGTCAGAGGCCTCGAAGCGCTGGTCCAGCTGAAGTTGAAGCTTTTCGAAACGAGTGTCCACCGCCTCGAAGCGCTGGTCCATCTGGAGTTGAAGTGCCTCGAAACGGGTGTCCACCGCCTCGAAGCGCTGCTTCATCTGAATCTGAAGTGTCTCGAAACGAGCGTCCACCGCCTCGAAACGCTGGTTCATTTGCTTCTGCATTTCTGTGAACCGCAGATCCATCTGCTTCTGCAGTGCGTCGAACCGCTCTTCAACGTGGTTGAAGCGTTCGTCCAGACGGACGACTCGCTCGACTAAGTCGAGTTCTCTGACACGGTTTACTTCCGCCAGCCAATCGTTGATGTGGGTTTTTACATACTCGCCGATTTTTTCCAGCTCTTTGTGCCCGAGCTCCATTGCCGGTTCTCCCATATGAGCCTCCCCGATAAGAGTTGTAGTGCACTTACTACGTGCACTCTTCTCTATAAGAGCGGGAAGGACGGCCTCTGCTTCAGAATTTTTCGCTTCTGAAGGCCTGTGTATATAAGTGTACTTTAATTGTGAGCAGGTTTCAATTGTGCGGAGGAGAGCCTACAGAAAAAGGTGAGATTTTTTCTTGACAGATTAAAGAACCCGGTTTACGATATGGTTAACCGGTTAACTAAACCGTAAACTTGTAGTGCGAATAAGGGTAGAATTGAAATGGCAAGCTTATCGCAGATAGCTGAGAGGGTGGGGGTTTCAAAGACCGCTGTATCGATTTACATGAAGGACCCTACGACCTCCCGCTTGGCCCGGGAGACCAAGGATAAGATAGAGACGGCAATTAAAGAGCTGAATTACAAGCCGAACGTGATTGCCCGCGGCTTGTCCAATCAGCGCACCCGGATTATCGGAGTAATGATTCCGTACAACGGCCCGTTGTTTCACAGCTCATTTGTAAATGAGGTTCTCTCCGGTATACAGACCGAACTGTTCAAAAATGGCTATTCGATGATCTTTCTGCCAACCAAAGGGGAGGATTCCCCGTCCATGGTGAAAAACCAGCTGGAGGTGGCCCATGGCTACGATGGGCTGCTGCTGTTCGGTACCCGTTACTGCACTATTGAGCATCTGCGGCACAATGTAGATCAGCTGATCCAGTCGAATATTCCCTTTGCAGCAGTGAATATGCCCGAATTAGACCGGGATATCAATCAGGTGATACTGCAGACTCCGGAAGAGAGTGATCCTATCGATTACCTGATCAGGTGTGGACACCAAGAAATTCTGCTGGTGGTCGGCCGTGATAATGACCCGGAGAGCTGTATTACCGTTGATAAGTACAAACAGACTCTTGCCCACCACGACCTTCCATTCAAGCCGGAATACGTGCTGCACGGCGACTTCGAGCGGGAGATTGCCCGTAGCGAAACGCTGAATGCAATGCGCAGCGGAATCCCGTTTACCGCGGCCTACTCACTGTCCGATACCATGGCGATCGGGATTTACGAGGCGGTGAAGTCCCACAAGCTGTCAGTTCCGCAGGATGTGTCGGTCATAGGAAGCAACGATTCGTTTTTTGCCCGCACCATGGACCCGCCGTTGACCACTGTACGAAAGCAGCTGTTTTCTACCGGAGTAGAGGCTACTCGCTCACTGCTGCGAACAATCGAAACTGGTAAGACCGGGCGGAAGGTTTGGCTCAACAACGAGCTGATTCTGCGCTCGTCCACCAAAATCAATATGAATCCAAATGAGTAACATCCGGGGGGTGTGCTCGATATTTTAATAAGGAGGCAACCATGAAAAGGTTGGTATCTGTTGTGTGTATTATTTTGATTACTCCGTTGCTGCTGTTCGCCGGTGGACAACAGGAGGCTGGAGATGCCGGAGACGGAAGTGCTGAGCTGTCCTACTGGCATTTGTGGGGCGGTTCGCGAACCGAGCTGGTAGAGCAATTGATTGAACGGTTTAAAACCGAAAATCCCGGTTACGAGTTTGAGGTGACTTTTACCCCGCCGAACGAGCTGCAGCGCAAGGTGGTGATGGCCGCCGGCACGGGTTCGTTGCCGGATGTTGTGCAGGTGCACAGCTCATGGATGCCGGACGTGAATGCAGAGGACACCCTTGTCGATCTCACGCCTTACCTCGAACAGGCCGGCATCGAACTTGAAGATGTGTTGCTTTCAGCCGAGGCGAAGCGCAGCCAGTATAAAGACGGTATCTATAGTTTGCCGAATGTGACCGCCGGCGGTCAGGGGCTTTTCTTTTACAACAAAGACTTGATGGCCAAAGCCGGTCTGGACCCGGTGGCAGATGCTCCCAAGAACTGGGCCGAGTTTACCGAGGTCAGCAAAACCATTGTTGAGCAGCTCAATGACGGCGATGAACTGAAGGTAATTGCCTGGGATCCGTATCAGATGGCCGGCCAGCCGGCGACTATCTACTTCAGTTTCGGAGCCGGATATCCCACCATCAGCAAGGATGGAACTGAATCCCTGATGGACTCTGAGGGGGTAATGGAGACTGCCAGAAAATTCGACCGGTACATCGACGAAGTCTACGGCAAATACGGCGGGTATCGGGCTATACTGGAATGGAACAGTAAAGTAGCCGGTACCGATACCGGGGCCGCCCAGGTCCAGGCTTTTATCAAAGAGGCGCAAACCTTCTATGTATCCGGCTCATGGACGATCGGTCAGATCAATACGGGCAATCCGGAGATGGATTTCAGCATTCTTCCGGTTCCCGGGTTCAATGGACAGCACGGCGGTATCAGTAAACACGGCTGGTCCTATTCTATAAGCCAGAGTGCAAAGAATAAAGATGCTGCCTGGAATTTTCTCGAGTTCATCACCTTGAGTGAAGCGGGCAATGGCTGGTTCTGCAAGCAGCAGGGACGTCCCTGTCCGATCGAAGCGGTCAATGATGACGAGGTGTATCAGGAGATGGGCCCCATGTGGGAGAACCTGGTCAAATCGATGAGCATGGATATCTTCCCCGAGGCTCCGGCGATCCATCAGGATGTGCTCAAGCCTTGGCTGCGGGATGTTCCTGCCCGGAGAATTTCCGGTGAGAACATTGACGCGGTTATGTTGGATATCGATGAGAAGTACCAAGATTATCTGGATGATCTCAACGAATAGAGTATGACCTTGTGCCGGCTGCTGCGGCAGTAATGTCCGGCAGCAGCCGGCCGGTTTTTGGAGGAATGATGTCTACAGCAGCACTCAAAAAGACTTCGGCATTGGATCAAGGGAAAACGAAAACTCTGCTCATTTTTCTTTCTCCCTGGATCGTAAGCCTGATCGTCTTTTGGTATGGTCCGATCATTTACACCCTTGTGTTGAGTTTTACTAAATACAAGCTGGTGGGTGATGCGAGTTTTATCGGCATAAAAAACTATATCGATATTGTCCATGACAGCAATTTCTGGCACGGCTTGTATACCACCTTTCTGTTTACCAGTCTGTATGTTCCGCTGAATATCGTGATGGGACTGTTTACCGCCTTTATTCTGGATTTAGATGTGAAGCCGTTGGCTTTGTGGCGGGCGCTCATCTTCCTGCCGGCGGTACTGCCGGTGATCGCGATTTTCGTTATCGGGAAGTTTATCTTTTACCCGAATGGACTTTTGAACAACTTTCTGCAGGTTTTCGGCATCAAAGGACCGCTCTGGATTGCAAATCCCGACCTGATAATCATAGCGGCAGTGCTGCTGATGGTATGGCAGTGCGGTACGGCGATGGTAGTGTACCTGGGGGCCCTGCAGGGCGTGCCGAAGCACTACTACGATGCGGCGGAGATCGACGGAATCGGTAAGTTCGGTCAGTTCAGACACATTACCCTGCCGCTGATCTCGCCCTCTATCCTGTTCAGAGCAATCCTCGATTTGAAGCTCGGTCTGATGATCTTTATTCCGGCGCTGGTGCTGCCGGAGGGCAATGTGCCCGGCGGGCCGGCCGATGCCTCCCGCTTCTACACCCTGCACGTGTACCAAAAGGCTTTTCAACGCTTCAATATTGGGGAAGCCAGCGCACTTGCGATGGTGCTGATTGTAATCAGCTTAATTTTGACGATTGTGGTGATGCGCACCAGCCGCCGAGTAGTGTTTTACGAGGTATAGGAGTCGATATGAGTACGAAAACTTTAAGCCCCGGCGAAGCGCTTGAAAACAGCCTGAAGTATATAGTCGTGATTGTAGTGTGCGCGGCCTTTTTCGCGCCGTTTATCTACGCAATTTCTACCTCACTCAAGAGCCAGGTGCAGTTGCTGCAGCAGCCGCGGGCTTTCTTTCCGCTGCCCCTGCATCCTAAGAATTATGTGGAAGTGTTTAATAGCTACCCGGTTATCCGCTATTTCAGGAATACCCTGATTGTGGTTGGGGCGGTTCTGGTCTGCAACTTGCTGGTCAGTTCGTTTGCCGGCTATGCCCTGTCGCGAATTCAGTGGAAGGGACGCGAGGCCTTTTTCATGCTGACTGTCTCGACCATGTTTATGCCGCTGTTCCTGCTGCTGCTGCCGCGCTTTCTTATTTTCCAGCAGCTGGGGATGCTGGGTACCCTTTTGCCGCTGATTATTGCCCCTGCACTGGGTTCGCCGACCAGTATTTTTCTGATGCGGCAGTACTACCGCAGCATACCGATGGACCTCAGCGAGGCGGCTATGATCGACGGCTGCAATGAGTTCGGCATCTACTGGCGGATCATTCTGCCGCTGACCAAGCCGGCTTTGGCGACTATTGCCATTTTTACGGTGCGCTGGCGCTGGAACGATTTTATCCAGCCCCTGATCTATTTGCAGAGTGAAAAGTTGTACACCGTAACCATGGGGCTGTACACCATCATGGGTACCAGCGCTGAAGAGATCAACATTCACCACGTAATGGCCTTTGTAATTATGTCGATCGCCCCGATGATACTTATTTTTCTGGCGGCACAACGCCACTTTGTCGAGGGCACAACCCATACCGGACTAAAAGGATAACAACATGAAATACTACCACGAGAGTGCGCGGAAAATACCGGTTGCCCGGGAGGTGGAGGTGCTGGTCGTCGGCGGCGGGCCGGCCGGCTTTGCAGCGGCGGTTGCCAGTGCCCGCTTGGGGGCCGACACCTTGTTGATCGAGAGCAGCGGGGCGGTCGGCGGGGTTGCCACAACCGGCTTGATGAGCCATTGGACCGGAGCTACCGAAGGCCCGTTGTATGCAGAGCTGCTGCGGCGGTCAAAGGATGCGAACAAAGACTGGAACTATTACGGCGATAAAGTCCTGCACGCCGAACGGATTATTCATCCGGAAAAACTGAAACTTACTCTGTTGAATATGCTGGATGAAGCTGGCGCAGAGCTGCAGCTCTATACGGCGGCGGTAGAGGTGATTATGGAGGGCAGCCGGGTCCGTGGTGTTATAACCGAAAGCAAATCCGGCCGTGAAGCACTGTATGCCGAGGTGGTCATCGATGCCACCGGAGACGGTGATATTGCTCTCAAAGCCGGTGTGGAGTATGTGCAGGGGCGCGAGAGCGACGGAAAAATGCAGCCGGTGAGTATCATGTTCAAAATCGGCGGTGTCGATATGCAGCGGGCCATCTTTCCCGGTGAGTTTGAGGATGACTTCGAGGTCGACGGGCACTCAATCCAGGCTCTGGCGAAAGAGAAACTGCCCCATCCCATCGGGCATGTGCTGCTGTATCCGAGTTCGATGCCGGGGGTGGCAAGTGTGAATATGACCAACTGCCTCGATATAGACGGTACCGACGTGCGGGCGATTACCCGTGGCGAGTTAGAATGCCGGCGCCAGATTCCGCTGATAGTGGATTTTCTGCGTGAATATATTCCCGGTTATGAAGAGTGTTTTCTGCTGATGACCGCCGGTACACTGGGGATACGGGAGACCCGTCACTTTCTTGGGCTCTACACCATCACCGCCGATGATATCCGTGCGGCCCGGGTGTTTGATGACTGGATCGTGACACGGGCGTACTTCAACTTCGACGTGCATAATATGTCCGGGAGCGGGATGGATGCTACCGGTGAGCAGAAAGAGTTTGCCCAGAAGGCCAAGTATACAATTCCTTTTGGATGTTTTGTGCCGAAAACAGTCGACGGGCTGCTGCTATCGGGCCGGAATATTTCTGGAACCCATCTGGCGCACTCGAACTACCGCGCCATGCCGACCTGCGTAAATATGGGCCAGGGTGTGGGAACTATCGCAAAGGTGTGTGTGCAGGACGCGGCCCTGCCGCGGAATGCAGATGTGAAGAAGGTGCAGGAACTCCTCACACAGCAGGGCGTACAGGTATAAACAATGATACACGAAACTAATAGTGAACCACGACAAGTGAAACGCAAAGACCTCACGGCCGATCTGTGTGTCGTCGGCGGCGGACTGGCCGGTACTTGTACTGCAATTACAGCCGCCCGTGAAGGTATACGTGTGGTACTGGTACAGGATCGGCCCGTACTGGGCGGCAATGCCTCCAGCGAGGTGCGGCTGTGGGCCCTGGGGGCGACCGCGCACATGAACAACAACAACCGCTTTTCCAGAGAGGGCGGGGTGATCGATGAGCTGCTGGTAGAGAACCTGCACCGCAATAAAGCGGGGAATCCGGTGCTTTTGGATACAATTTTGCTGGAAAAAGTCACTTTGGAAGCGAATATCACCCTGCTGTTGAATACCGCCGTGCACGATGCGGAGATTTTACCGAGTACAGGCGACGGTTCCCGGGTCGCGGCGGTTTCTGCCTACAATGCGCAGAACGAGACCGCCTACCGTATTGAGGCGCCATTGTTCTGTGATGCCTCCGGTGACGGAGTTCTGGCCTACATGGCCGGTGCTTCATTCAGATTCGGTGCAGAGGTACGCGAGGAATTCGATGAGGGCTTTGCCCCGGACCCGGACTCGTACGGCGAGCGGCTGGGACACTCCATTTTCTTTTACACCAAGGATACCGGCGCTCCGGTAAAGTTTGTTGCCCCGAGTTACGCCCTTGAAGCGGCCCCTGAGAAAATTCCGCGTTTCAGAGACTTCGATGTGAACGACCAGGGCTGTAAATTCTGGTGGATAGAGTACGGCGGCCGGCTCGACACAGTGCATGATACCGAAACCATAAAATGGGAATTGTGGAAGATTATTTTCGGGGTCTGGGATTATGTGAAGAACTCGGGTAAACATCCGGAGGCTGAGAATCTGACAATCGAGTGGGTCGGAATGATTCCCGGCAAGCGGGAGAGCCGGCGTTTCGAGGGGCCGGTAATGCTCACGCAGAAAGATATCGTCGCGCAGCGCAGCTGGGAAGACGCGGTGTCGGTTGGCGGATGGTCTCTGGACCTGCATCCGGCCGACGGGGTGTATTCAGAACACCAGGGCTGTGATCAGTACCATTCCAAGGGGGTATACCAAATTCCCTACCGCACTATGTTCAGCAAGGATGTGATCAATCTGTTTCTGACGGGACGAATCATAAGTGCAACCCATGTAGCCTTCGGGTCGACGCGGGTGATGCTCACCTCTGCCCACAATGGACAGGCTGTAGGTGGAGCCGCAGCTGAGTGTATTCGAAAGGGGCTGCTGCCGGGCGAGCTTGTTGAGGGGCAGCATATGCGCAGGCTGCAAACCCTCCTGCTGCAGCGGGGACAGTTTATTCCGGGGTTGAAGCTTGTGGATGGAAACTTGTGTGGCGGAGCCGAAGTGCGCAGCAGCAGCGAGTTTGAGTTCGAGCTGTGGCCGGATGCGCGGGACAGCTTTTTGGTAATCGAGAAGGCGACGGCGGTAATGCTGCCGCTGCCGGCGGGCAGAGTGCCGGAGTTCGAATTTGTCGCAGATGTACAGCCTCCGGGGCAGAGATACGTGGCGGCTGGTCTTGATGAGCAGCTCGACGGAGCCCACAATGCGCGCAGTGTTGCTGTGCATACCGAGGATACGCCCGGTGCACAGGGCGAGGCCCACCTTACTCTCGAACTGCGCATTTCCGCGCAGCCGGCCAATTTTACTCCGGAAAGAGTCCTGGCCAGTAGAGTAGTGGAGCTGCCGATAGGCCATGATAAGTCGTTTTCGGTAGATTTTGATGCGGTGCTTACAGAGCCGACCTATGCATTCATTGTATTCAAACCCCAACCCCGGGTGCGGCTGCATGCCCATCTAAAACGGATTCCCGGGGTGCTGCTGTTGCACCACACCCATGACCAGGTAGCAGATGGTATCGGCGCAGATAATTTCGAGCTGTGGCTGCCCGAGCGGCGGCCCGGTGGTGCCCTGCCGCTGATGAAATTGCGTCCGGCGACCAGCTTGTTCAGCCCGCAGATGATTCAAAACGGATATCATCGCCCCTACATCCAGTCGAACTGCTGGGCTCCTGCTCCAGACGACCCGCAGCCGCAACTGATACTGGAGTGGGAAACTCCGAAGCATATAAATCGGGTGGAGATAGTCTTTGACACGGACTTCGATCACGCTATGGAAACCGTACTCAGGGGGCATCCGGAGTCTGAGATGCCGTACTGTATACGTCACTTTCAGCTCCTCGATGACATGGGAAAAGTAGTAGCTGAGGAGAAAGAGAATTATCACACCCAGTGGAACCATGCGTTCTCCGAGCCGCTGGACACGCGGATTTTGACACTGCGGGTTCTGGCTGTGTGGGGCGATTCACCCGGAGCGGTGTATGCTTTGCGATGCTATGAGTAGTAAGGCCATTGCTGTAGACCGCAGGTCCTCCGGCCGGGTGAATATATGGCAAAAAAAATGAGACCGGGCGGGAGGGCCCGGTCTCGAGGTGTAAGGTAATAGCGTGGTAGGGTTAGGGAAGGATTACAGTGTCGACCACGTGGATGACACCGTTTGATGCCTCGATGTCGGTTATGATGACTTGGGAATCGTTGATATAGACTTTACCCATGTCTACTTTTACCATGACGTCCTGGCCGTTGAGTGTCG
>CAZAMY010000058.1:0-9662 GCA_964485995.1 uncultured Sediminispirochaeta sp. | reverse complement strand
GTCTCTTTCGGGGCCATCACGAAATCGAGTTCGGCGGTTTCGCCCTGTACAAGATCGGCAAAGCGGGTCATGCCCCAGGTGTATACGTGGCTGGTGGCTGAATCCTGGTTCTCGGCTTCGATCTCGAATTTTACATCATCTCCTGGTGGGAGAAAGAACTCTATATTGCTGCTGGATGGAGTGACATTCACACTGCGTTGGTAGTCCTGGCCGGTAATGCTGATGGTTACCTCATTTACATTACTCTGCAGGCCCATGATGCTCAATTGCGGGTTTATGTTACCTTCGCCGGGGCTGAGCGTAGCTAATGAACATGAGGCTGTAAACAGTAGCAGCAATGCAGCTGTACCCAGCGCGGTAAGAAGTCTCCCAGCGCGCGGAGCCGCCGGGCTGCGGTGTAAAATATATGTTCGTTTCTTAGTATTCATGTGAGTACCTCCTTATTCCCAAACGAAATTCAGGAAGACTTGGGCGTGGTCTTCTAAGAGTTGGTCAGAATCGGTCACAAAGTTTTCATCCTCACCGGACAGATTGGTGACCACCTCGAATTGATCATTCAGCAGAGCAAGTTGTGAATTTGAGGGGGGTGAAAAACCATCGGTAGTACTCTCCTGGCCGGCACTGACCTGGCGGGGCTGCCCGATACGGTTGCGAAGCACCACAGTGCCTTCGGTGACCCAGAGGGTGTATCCATCGAAAATAAAGGTGGTGCCGCGGACCGCGGCGGTAGATACCGGGCTGCGTAGCTTGAAGTTATTACGCAGACCTTCGGTCGATTTCACTTCCGCCTTTACTTTTCCGACCTCGAGAAAGAGGTCTGTATCGACACTCTCGTTGGTTTCGACGATTCTTTCGAGTTGCATGCGGGTGAGCGCCCGCACTTCGAGGCTGGTTCCGCCGAGTTCGAGAACGGCTTTCGAATTAAAACCGGTCGAAATAAAGGTGTTGCGGGAAATACGCTGGCCGGGCTCAGCCGCAGACCAACTTCCACTTTCAGGCTTGACTTCAACTTTGCCTTCGACTCGGCGTACGACGGCGTCAACGGCAAACAGGTGCGCCGTTCCGATTAATAGTAGTAATGCAATATATATACTCAGTTTATTCAACTTCATTGGGCTGTACCTCCTTTTAGAAAGTGAATGAGACATTCAGTCGACCAACCGGTTCTACATTTGGCCGGCTGTTGGCAAACGGGCTGTTCTCGGAGTAGTTGTTGGGCATGAACAATCCGCTGCTGAATTCAATTCCGAGATCGGAAAAGGGTCTATAATTGAGACGAACATCGGCTTCACTGCCCAGGTAATACTCATCCGAAGCCACACTTACCCCCGGTTCCGATATCGCCCCGGTCGAGTTCCGGAAAAAAGTCAATGCAGTCAGCTCGATTTGCAGCTCTCCGGAACCTTCAGCGTTGCGGCTTATCGGTTTGATTGAATAAGAGGCTGAACCCACAGTAATGTTTCCTGGATTCGGAGAAAAAACAGTGCCGAACTGGTCGCGGCTTGAAATCGGAATAAACTGTTGTGAAGAGTCAGCTCCGCTATAGCCGCCGTAGTAAGTACCTTGTTCTGTGTCGCCGGAAGAAAACAGAAGATGGAATGTGAGGCGGGAGAAGTTACGCTCCTTCATGTAGTAAGAAAGGTCTCCGCCGAATAAAAAGGCGACTGTGTTGTATGCTCCGTGCCCGTAATTGAAAAAGCCGAATAGCCGGTGGTAGAGGTCCTCTTTGAAGGAACCGCTGGCCTCGATTCCGAGATATTCGGTGGAAAGGCGGTCGTCTTCTGTGAGCAGGGTGCTCTCCGGCTGCATATCCTGCTGGGCGATCAGGCTGAAGGTGATGTCCTGCTGCAGCCAGAGTTGCGGAAATGAGAGCTCAATCTGTTCAATCAGCTTCGGGGGCGCGAGTTCGTACCCGTGGGACGGGGCTGAGGCATGCACTCCCACATCGCTCTGAGTGATGAGGATGTTCGAGTTGGGTACGAAATTGAGGCCGGTATAGCCGGCTTCGGTGGTGAGGGTTCCCCACGGGAAACCGAAGGTAAGCTCGGCCCCATCGAGCTTGTGGGCCAAAACGTAGTTAGAAAAATCGGAGAAAACGAACCGACCTATACGGTAGTTAAAGAATGAGGTTTCTCCAGGATGTTCACCGTTAAACACAAACCGCCTTACATCTACAAAATAATGGCGGTCGAGGTCGAATTGATAACTAGCTTCTGCCTCCAGCGCAGCATTGTCCGAAAAGTGTGCTTTTAGCCATAAGCCAACATCAATATCCTGTTGAAACTCTGCGTCGTCCGGAACTTCTATCGTGCTGGAGGTGTTAATAAATCCACCCCAGGTGGATAGCGGGGCTGCCGCGACTACAAAGGGAAATAACAGAAGAAAAAGAACTGAAATTTTGGTTCGATAGGAGTTCATGCTGATTCCTCCTTCCATTCCATCACCCTGCGCAGGATGTTGAGTACTTCTCGCCCGGAAATGGTACGGCCGGGCATTTTACTGCCGCGAATAAAACCTTGGTAGGCAATTTCGCGGGTGGCGTAACGAGGCCCGGGAAACAAGCGGTACATGAGGCCGCCGGGAAGATCGAAGGCCTGCAGTATGAGATGAGAATACTCGCCGAGGCTTATTGTCCTCTCGGAGGCTGACTCTGAGGGGGGATCTGCTGAGTTACCGGCTGCCGCCTGTACCATATAGTACGCATCGGCGTAGGTCGCAGTGCTTTGTTCGATAAGGCGATCAATAACCTCATTTGATTGGGCAGATATGAATTGCGGAATAGTGAGCAAAACGAAAACAAAGGGAACAACGATTTTAGTTTTATGTTTCATTTCATCCTCCTTTTTACCTTTAAGGATAAGAATTTCTACATAATCCTTACTAAAAACATAATGTATATGTAGTGCAGTAACAACATTCTCAGGTAAAAAACTGATTAAATTTATCAGGTATTGGAAATCAATGTGTATATATATTACATTTTTAGTAACCTAAAGTTGGGAGTGCGCGTTATGAAAAAAAAAGAGTGGTATTTTTTAGTCCTGCCGTTTGTTTTCAGTGCTCTATTTATTTTACTTAGCTTTGTGCCGTTCTATAAAAATTTCGAGAGTCGTATCTACGACCTTTATCTTTCGGTACGCCCGGAAATCGAACAGGATGAGCGTATTCTACTGCTCGATATAGATGATCTCTCCATTTCGGAAGTGGGGGTGTGGCCCTGGAGCCGGGATATCACTGCCCGCGGTCTCCAACTGCTGCGTGAGTTCAATGCCCGCTCGGTAGTGATGGATATTGAATATACCGAAGCGAGTCCGATGGGGGTGAACTCCCGTGTACTGCAGGAAGAGATTCCGGAGCTGTTTGACCAGGAGTTCAGTAAAATATCCGACAATGTGAACGGTCTTTTTAACGCGCTTGCCTCGGAATCTATTCCCTTATCGGCGGCAGAAGAATATGTCAATGACCTTACCGAGCTTACCGCACAATCAAAACAGATTCTCCTGCAGCAGGTAAGGGATATTGCCCGAGACAATGATAAATTCTACGGTCAGATGGCTCGGTTGAACGGGAGCACCTATTTCACCGTGAGCATGCTCACAGAACAGGACCCCGCGGTACCGGAAAGCCTTATCTCATTTTCGCAACGAGAGATAGCCTTAGATAATATCAGTACTTCCGAGAGAGCGGCTGTACCGATCGCCGCGGCCGAGGGGATCCGTCCGGCCATCAATCCGATCCTGAGCAATGCCGCCGGGGCCGGTTTTCCGAATGTGGTAGTAGATTCGGACGGGGTTCGCAGACGAGTAAAATTGCTCATGCGCTTTGAGGATGAATATTATGCCCAACTTGCTTTCCGCCCCCTCCTCGATTGGCTCGGCAATCCGCACATCGAGGTTCAGTCCGATGCTGTTCTCCTGCAGGATGCCCAGCATCCGGAGGAAGGTCCGGTTGATATCCGCATTCCACTTACCGATCAGGGTGAAGTACTTATCAACTGGCCAAAAGCGAATTACCAGGAGAGTTTTCGGCATCTGAGTTTCTACGAGCTGGTGTATAACCGTGAGCTGGAAAATCGCTTGATCGAGAATTTAGAAATCATGGATTCAGCTGGATATCTGTCGTATTATCAGGGTGATGTGCCGCTGATGCGGGCGTATAGCTATGCACAGGATATTGCCGATGAGGTGAGGAATGGCGGTGATCCGGAGCTGATGGAGGAGTACGCAGCTGTTCGCCGGCAGTTTTTTGCGGCAGCCGGTGATTTTCTGCAGGGGGGCACTGAAGAACGGATCATTGCCGAGATCGACAGGGTTTTGAGTTCAGAGGGGCTGAGTGAAGGTCAGCGCAGCTCGTATCAGGAGGTCAGGGCTGAGATTCCGGGGGTATTTTCAACCAGCCGTGAGCTGTATTCCAATCTTATGGAGTCTCGCGGCCGGCTGAAAAACGCTGTGGATGGATCATTTGTAATTATCGGGCACGTAGGTACTTCCACTACTGATATCGGGGTAACGCCGTTTGCTAAAGAGTACATGAATGTGGGTACGCATGCATCCCTGGTGAACACGATTCTGCAGCGCAATTTCTTGGATGAACTCCCGGAGTGGTATGCCTATATTCTGGCTCCGATTGCCGCACTCTTAGTCGGCCTCATCATCCGTAAACAGGGACCCAGGGTGGCAATTGCGGTCGGCTTGGTCTTTGTCGGCATGATGTCGGCTGTCAGCCTCGGGTCGTTTCTGATAAGCGGAGTATATCTGTCACCGGTGGTACCGATCTTTTCTGTATTTTTCACCTTTGCCGCTATTACGATACTCAAATATCTACAGACCGCCCGTGACCGGATGTTCATCCGCAACGCCTTCAGCCACTATCTGTCGAACGATGTCATCAACGAGCTGCTCAGCAATCAGGATAAACTCAAACTTGGGGGTGACAAAAAGCATATGACCGCCCTGTTTACCGATGTAAAAGGCTTCTCCAGCATCTCCGAGACCTTCGACCCGGCGGAGCTGGTAAAACTGCTGAACAAATATCTGACAGAGATGAGTGACATCATACTGGACTATCGTGGAACCATCGATAAATATGAGGGCGATGCGATTATCTCCTTTTTCGGTGCTCCAATCGAGTACACCGATCACGCCGAGCGGGCGTGTCGCTCGGCGGTCGAAATGAAACGGGCAGAGACAGCCTTGAATCAACGTTTTCAACGCGAAAATCTCACTCCCAACCCGATTTATACTCGAATCGGTATAAATACCGGAGAAATGGTGGTCGGGAATATGGGAACCGACCGCAAGATGGATTATACGATCATGGGCAATTCGGTGAACCTGGCCTCCCGGCTGGAGGGGGTGAATAAGCAGTATGGGACCTGGATTCTCATAAGTGAACCGACGTTCCAGGAGGGTGGTACTGATTTTCTGGCACGGCGCCTCGATCGCGTGCGGGTGGTCGGCATAAACAAACCGGTGCGGCTCTATGAACTGCTCGAAGAGAAAGCCTACGCTTCGCCGTGGCAGCAGGAAGCACAGGAACTTTTCCAGGAGGCCCTCGAACAGTTCGAATCTCGCAACTGGGAAAAGGCGCAAGGTTTTTTCAAGCGGGTACAGCAATTGATTCCCGAGGATGGACCTTCTCAGCTGTATTTGAAGCGGATTCGCAAGTTCAAAGCCAAGGAACCACCCCAGGATTGGGACGGGGTGTTCAACTTATCCCTGAAATGAGCATGAAATCACGGTAGAATTACCGGGCCGTTTGCATTAGTATGGACGTATAAAATAGAATAGACCGGCCCGGAGGGTGATTACATGACGAACACAATAAGCGAATTGTCCCGCTTTGTTTATGGGCATGAACAGGGTGCTAATCTGGAGAAAAAGATCCATGCCCAGCTCTTAAAGGCGCAGCAGGACATTCAAGCACCGACGCACCGCGGAAAAGGCGAGTTGCCGCTGGATAACGGAGACGCGCTCCTCATTACCTACGGCGATAATCTACTGGAGGAAGGGAAACCTCCACTTGCCAATCTGAGAGATTTCGCCGATGCGAAACTGCGGGATATCTTTTCCGGTATTCACATTCTTCCATTTTTCCCGTATTCCTCGGATGACGGGTTCTCGATCATCGACTACTACAAGGTAAACCCTATGCTGGGAACCTGGAGAGAGATCCGGGAAATCGGCAGTGTTTTTAAGCTGATGTCGGATCTGGTGCTGAACCACTGTTCTGCGAAAAACGACTGGTTTCTGAAGTTTCTGCATGATGATCCGCACTACCGGTACTATTTCATTTCCGTAGATCCCAATACCGATCTCTCTATGATTGTGCGGCCCCGCACACATCCGCTCTTGACTCCGTTTGATACCGACCGGGGGACCGAGTATGTATGGACTACCTTCAGTGCGGATCAGGTGGATCTCAACTTTTCCAACCCGGAAGTGTTTCTGGAGATGCTCAAGGTGCTCCTGTTCCACATCAAGAACGGCATACAGATTATTCGCCTGGATGCAATTGCATACCTGTGGAAGGAGCTGGGCCATCCCTCGATTCATCATGATAAAACCCATGCGGTAGTGAAGCTGTTTCGAACCATATTGAACAGAGTTGCGCCCTGGGTGGTGATAATTACCGAAACAAATGTGCCGCATGCGGAGAATATCAGCTACTTCGGCAATATGGATGACGAGGCCCACATGGTGTACCAGTTCAGTCTGCCGCCCCTGGTCTTGGACGCCTTTCGCCGGGAGGACACCCGTCACATCCAGAAATGGGCCTCGGAACTGCCGGACACCCTCGGTAAAACAACTTTCTTTAATTTTCTCGCTTCCCATGACGGAATCGGTCTGCTGCCGGCCAAAGGCATTCTTGCAGATGAAGAGATCGAAGGTTTGGTAGAAACTACCCGCAAAAGGGGAGGATTTATCAACTACAAATCAACCTCTGAAGGTGAAATTCCATATGAAATGAATATAACTTATCTCGATGCGGTGGCTGAAAAGGAACTGCCGGTAAGTGTGCGGGCGCGAAAGTTCCTGGCCAGCCAGGCCGTGATGCTTACCCTGCGCGGGGTGCCGGGCATCTATATTCACAGCCTGTTGGGTTCAGGGAACTTTATCGAGGGGGTGGAGCAGACCGGTCAAAACCGGACTATAAACCGGGAAAAGCTCTCCTACTCCGCGGTGATGGACGAGTTGAATACTCCGGGGTCCCTGCGGAACCGCATATTCAGCGGCTTTCAGGACATGTTGAAGGTACGCCGGAGAGAAGCGGCCTTCCATCCGGCCGGCAGAATGGAGGTGCTGCCAACACAGAAAAATGTGCTGTGTATCCTCCGCATCTCACCGGACAACAGTGAGTATGTGCTGACCTTCATCAATGTGAATCCCGGTTTGACGACTGCCGAACTGCCGATCAACCTGCTGCCACGGCCTCTCAAAACCAACTATACCGAGCTTATCCGCGGCGATCTATTTGCAGCTACACTGAACCGCAACACGGTGCAGTATCAGCTGGAAGGTTTCGGAATATATTGGCTGAAGTAAATCTACTGTTCACTCAGATATCACGAAACTGTTTGCTGCCCCATATGGAGGTAGTCAAATGGCGCAGTTTTGTTTCGAGTACGCTGTAAGAGTAGTATTTTAAGCCGAGCTTGTAGTTAGTTTCGGCCATGTGAGCCTTCCTCTCCTCATCTTTTAGCACGCTGCGGGCGTATTCTACCGTACTGTTGCTGATAAAGTTGTCCATCTCGATTACATCAAAACCCTTGGGTTTTATGTCGTGTGAATAGATGGAGTAGTTATTTACCAATATAGTCTTGCGATGATAAATGGCTTCCAGGAAGGCATTGCCGAAGCCTTCTACGATTGACGGGTAGGTAACGAGATCCGCATGGGGATAGATATCGTCGAGGGTGTAAATCTTACGCCCGTCCGGGGTAGTGGAGCGGTGGTCCCCGATAATATCATCAACAAACAGGGCTTTGATGCCCAGCAGCTCGGCGTACTCCTTTACCCGGGTCTGGTACTCATACCCCTCATCGCCTGAGGCGTGACTAATCACCAGGGCGGCCTTCATCTTCAAGCGTGCTACCAGTTCGATTGCGTGCTCGATGCCTTTGCGCTGTACAACCCGCGTCGGCTGGAGTATGAGCAGTTCATCTGCATCGATTCCGAGGGCCGCGCGCACATCATTGTTGTAAGGGTCTTTGCCGTCCGGCGGATTTTCGAAATCCATCACGTTGGGAATCAGGGTGCTGGCGATACCGGTCCGCAGGGCTAACTGGTTCTGGGCCGAGCTGTTGATGACCACATGCTGCACCGATTTCAGGTGCGGCGGGTAACAGGCGTTGAAGTAGTCCCAGACACAGTTGGTGAGAAAGCGTTTTCGTTCCCAGAAAAAGTCGTGATGGTGGGCGATGACCGGCATGCCGGTTTCGGCAATAACTTCTGTGAGTGCCAGCCCCAGCGGCAGATTGAGAGGAATAGTGAGGGTATTCTGCGGAATAAGCAGGTCTATATCGAAGCGTTCAATAAACTCGTAGAGCTTTGTTTTCAGCACCTCTCTGTAGCGATGAATTCCCGAAGTGAGTTCACGGGGGCGGACCTGTTCATCAAAGCTCATGTTATAGAGTTTCAGAATCTCCGGATGTTTAAAATGCGCCTCGTCGACGATAAAGGATTCCTCTGGCGGGGTATCGAGTTCTCCGGCCATATAGTAGCATCTGTAATCGTGCTTTTCGAATACCTCGGCCCACTTTTTTGTTTCCAGGGAGACGCCATCCGTTCCTGATATGCGAAAAGAAATAAACCCGACGTTTTTGCCTGTTTTTTTCAACGGTTTCACTTGCCCACCTCAACTCACTGTTCTCTTAGAATGCTTTAATTATAGAATGCCTGACCCACAGGTCAAGCAAAGTCTGGATCAAAATTTTCTTATCCTTTAAACTCTGCACATATGAAAGATACCACTCTACAATGGGAAGAGTCCCATCGCGCGACACTGCTCGAGAGTTCCATTTTTAGGGTGCAGCAGATCCATAGACGCTCCGCCGATGGGCTGGAGGGCGATTTTATTTGCCTGGACGCCCCCGACTGGGTTACTGTTGTGCCACTGATGGAACCTGCCCAGGGAGGGCCGCAGTTTATTATGGTTGAGCAGTATCGTCACGGCAGTAATAAAGTGACTTTTGAGTTTCCTGCCGGGACAATAGATCCGGGCGAGGGGCCGGAGAGAGCTGCCGAACGCGAACTGCTGGAGGAGACCGGTTATACGGCCGGCAGCCTGGTTCCGCTTGGCGATGTTTCACCGAATCCGGCATTTATGAACAATCGGGTGCATGTGTTTCTGGCAACCGGCCTCCAGTGGCATAAAGAGCAGGAGCTCGACGAGCACGAGCAAATCCGGTACCACTTCGAGCCAATAGAGAAGGTGAACCGGTTGATGGGAACCGGAGCGTATGACAACGGGGTTATGGTGATTGCATTGGAGTTTTTCCACCGCTATTCGCAGAATGCCTATCGCCGCCCCGGGCAAGCTGATTAGAATGTCCAGAATAGAATGCCAAAAAAAGAGCCGTCCGATAGGGACGACTGTAGTGCAGATATTTTATTAGGCGCCGACCGGATTCGAACCGGTGCATAAAGGTTTTGCAGACCTCT
>CAZAMY010000057.1:0-9697 GCA_964485995.1 uncultured Sediminispirochaeta sp. | reverse complement strand
ACAACAGCGAAAATGAGCAGGGCAGACAGAAACAGAATCAGTACTCTTTTTCTATTCATCCTTTTTGTCCTCCTTTGAGATTTTGCTATAACTAGCCTAAGCATTATATCGCGCGAAATATGAGTAGACAATAAGGAATTTGTAATAATTTGTTGTTAAACGCAGTGGCTTTACTTTACATTGGATAATGCGCTATTCTTTAAGACCAAGGTGGTGTTATGGCAACTGAAGAGAATTATGACGATATCCGGCCTTATCGTGACGATGAAGTACCCCAGGTGCTGCAGCGCCTGAAAAACAGCAAGTGGCTCATGTCGGGGCTCAGAACGGTGTTTCTACCGAAGACTCCCCGCATTTTCGCGCCGCTGATGGATAAAATAATAAAAACCTATCTCAGTATTAAACTGGGAAACATACAGACTGTAGAGGCCTTTCAGCGGAAAATTATCGTCGATACCCTCCTGCACCCGATAGTGAAGAAGACCAGCAGCGGATTGAGTTACAGCGGCATCGAGAACCTCGATCCGCAGCAGAACTATCTTTTTGTTTCCAACCATAGAGATATCGTGCTTGATCCGGCCTTGCTCGATTATATTCTTTCGAAGAACGGGTATGAGATGGCCCAGGTGGCTTTCGGCGACAATCTGCTGATCAACGATATCATTTCCGACCTCATCCGCGTCAACCGCGGTGTGATCGTGAAGCGCAATATGCCGCCCCGTGATCAGTACACCGCCAGCATGAAGCTATCCAACTATATTCGTCAGACCCTCGACGGGGGCGAGTCCATCTGGATAGCGCAATCGTCCGGTCGCTCCAAGGACGGGATGGATATCACCAATCCGGCCATCATGAAAATGCTGTATTTTGCCTATAAGCGTGACAAAATCAATTTTCATGACTTTCTGCGGCAGACCAAAATTGTCCCGATTGCAATTTCCTATCAGTACGATCCCTGCGACAGAATGAAGGCCTGGGAGATTCACCGTAAACGGACGCGCGGAGAGCACAAAAAGCGTAAATACGAAGATCTGGTCAGTATCATGGCCGGGATCAAGGGGTTCAAGGGAAAGGTGCACTACCACTTCAACCCGCCTATGGAGCCGGAATACAACAATGAGAAAGAGCTGGTGGCGGCTATAGACGAACGTATCCAGCACGGATATAAGTTGTGGTCGACCAACTTTATTGCCTACGACGTGATTCATAATACCAACCTCTTCGAACAGACCTATTCCGAGTTCGAGAAGCAGCGTTTCTTCCTGCGCTTCCGGCGTTTGTCCAAGCAGGTGCGCACCATACTGTTAGAGGCGTATGCGAATCCGGTTGCCAACAAGATGATGCATGGAAAAAAGATTCAGACTGTGTAAACAGAACTGCCGCGGCCAATTGCTGCGGACTTTCCTGCCGGCGCTCCTGCTGTCTGCGGCGCTCCTGCTGGCCGGCAGCTGCAGCGGCCAGCCCCCGGAGCTCGCCCAGCTCTTCTGGCAGCTGAATGTGGTGTACGATACCGGGGCTTCAACCCAGTACGAGGAGCTGACCCTGTTCGTGCATGCTGAAGACGCCGACGGACTGCAGGATATCGACCGGCTGGAACTGCTGCACAAGCAGCAGGAGCTGCTGTGGAGTTTTGATTCAGCGCAGTGGCGGACTGTCGAGCGTGAAGGCGAGAGCTGGATTGGTACGAACGGCATCCGCAACAGCGCCGCCCGCATACTGCCGCGGGGCGAGTACCGCGTAAAACTGAGTGATAAAGCCGGCGAGGCTGCGGAGACCGCATTTATCGTCAGCAACGATATTGAAGGGCTGCAGAAGGGGCGTCTGGTGGCTGGACGCTTCCCGGCGGCCGAGGTCGGAGGGCGGCGCATCACCCTCACTTCAAGCGCCCCCGAACTCCTGTTATCCATATATGACGGGGAAGGGGGATTTATCCGCAGCGAGATGGTCGAGCTGAGCGGCACCGGTGCAGCGGGTGCCCCCGCTGCAGACAACGGTGCAGCCGGCGGCAACCGGCCGGCGAGGTATACCCTTCCCATTGATAACTGGGCCAGCCGCTGGCCCGGGGCGCGCCGCATTAGGC
Source organism: uncultured Sediminispirochaeta sp. (assembly GCA_964485995.1). GTDB lineage: Bacteria > Spirochaetota > Spirochaetia > DSM-16054 > Sediminispirochaetaceae > DSBN01. The sequence continues at coordinate 7,617 of CAZAMY010000057.1, read as the reverse complement.
TTCAGCACTACGATGCGGCCGGTGGTTTCGGGCTGGTCAGCGGCCCGTACGAATTGCCGGAGTTATCGGCGGAACAGTGAGCCAAACAGTGAGTCGGCGAGGGAACGTACAAAGCCTTTGAACTGTTCCCATAGGCTCATGCCGTATTTTTCAGAGTAGTCCAGGGCGGCTACCTTCAGTGAGAAGTTATTCCCGTATTTGTTTTTCAGCCCGTCCCAGTGTTTGATAATCCACATGTAGAGGTCGGCCATAGTTCGGCCGGGAAAACGCGAAATGATGTTCTCCTGCTCGATAATCCGCACAATCGGCTTGTACAGTTTGTTGTACCAGGATGAAGCTGCATCGAGAAAGGAGATCTCTTCGTCGCTGCCCTGGTTGAGAAAATACTTGTGCCCCTGGATATGGCGCAGCATCTCCACGTAGCGGCCGGGCTCTGAGAAGACAATCTCCTCCGGAGGGACGATAGTATCCAGCTGGGTATCGCTGAACACCTTTTTTTTCTCATACTCTATCACCGCATCCTTCAGATCGCTGACCGTCATGCCCGGTTTCAGGGGTATCTCCGAATCCAGTTCGATCACCTCGGCGTCGATAGCCTCGGTGCCCTGCATCCGCGCGACCGAAACCCGGTGGTTGCCGTCCCGTACGAAGTACACACCGCCGATCTCATACAGCTTGATTGCCGGCAGAATGATATCCGACAGGTGGGCCCGGTCGACACTCTCCCAGCGGCCGCGGATGAAATCGCGTTTGGGTAGAAAGGCGCTGGTGAAATCGTTGTAGCGCCCCTCGCTGCCGACGATCTTGTTGATCGAAACGCTCTGCATCCCTTTATAACTCTCTTTTTTGGGCTTGAGCAGATTGCGCACGTCCTCGAGCGAAAGCAGGCGCTGGCGCTCGGGGGTGAGGGTATTGAGAAGTTGACTGATTGTTGCCCGTGAGCGGGCCTTGTTAAAATCATCACGGGCCTGGTTTTGGACAAAGAAAGAGTTCTTTTTCATTTATCCGGAACCTCGATCTCTACTATGGTGTGCTCGTAGGCATTCACGATTTTGGTCTCCTCGTAGGTACTCTCCCGGATATCATTCAAGTCGTACAGATGCACATGCCCGTGAATCATATAGCGCGGTTTGAAGCGGTGCATGAACCACAGAAAGCTCTTGAAACCGCGGTGACACAGATCCTCGCGGTCGTGGATTCCCTGCGGCGGAGCGTGGGTAAGAAGAATATCCAGCCAGCGGCCGTAGAAAATTCTATAGAACAGCATCTGCGGGATGAGTTTAAGAATATTCATGAACATCTGGTACTCGCTGAACTGGTTCATGCCGTTATTATAGCGCATACTCCCGCCCAGCCCGGCGATAATCAGGCCTTCGATCCGCTTCACCTTTCCGCCGACATAAATCGAACCGTAGGTCTTTTCGAGAAAGTCGTCCTTCAGCATGAATTTCAGGCTCTCCTCACGGTACTCCTTGCGGTAATGACCGATGCGCTTCAGATTGTGATTGCCGAACACAAATAGAAGCGGTTTGTTCAGCGTGCTGACGATAAAGCCGTAATACGGCAGATCGAGATCTCCGGCGCTCAAGACCAAAGCTATATCTTTGAAGCGCTCTTTTAGTTGATTCGAATAGATCAGAGGATCTACATGATCGGAAATACAGAGAATTTTTCGTGTCGCCACAACCTATAGTGCTCCCAAATCCACACCCTTTAGGTGCTTCTGCAGTTCATCCTTGCCGACCAGGTCGATCGGCCGGCTTTCGGCGTATTCAAGGGCCTTGCGGGAGAAGGTTGATGAATTGATAATCACCCCGCGGCTGACGTTCAGTTTTCGCATTTTTTCATGCACCGAACGGATGGTAGACTCTCCCAGCGACTCGGGTACCCGCAGAAACCACATCAGCTTCGGCAGTTTTTTGGCGTTCCGCCAGCGGGTGTCGCTGTCTACGGCGATAATCTGGCAGCCGTTCTGGATCTCTGAGGTGTCCCGGATGGTAAGGCCCATCGGACCGGTGGTCACGGCTTTGCAGATTTCGACGAACTCCGCCGGACCGGCGGTCAGATAGTCCTTCATATGATCGTCGGTGCGCAGGTCCTGGTACTGACTCAGCTTTTCGGCTACATCCTTGAAGCCGGGCTTGCGTTTATAGATCTTTTCCCACTGCTCAATCGCGTTGTCGAAGCGGCGGTCCTTCTCATAACAGAGCGAGAGAAAGTAGCGGGCGTATAAAGTCTCTTTCGAGCCGGGATCCTCAGACAGTTTGATGGCCCGTTCGAGCTCGGTAGCCGCTTTATCGAAATTGTTCATGTTCATATAACAGCTGCCCCGTTCGATCAGGGAGCGGATCTTCAAAGATTGTTCGCGCTGGGCTTTTTCGAAAGAGAGCAGGGCCGCCACATAGTCGTGATTCTCCTTCTGCAGCTTACCCAGGTAAAAATGGGACTGGTAGTTGGCCGGATCATTTTTAATGGCCGCCTCGAACTCCCCCCGTGACTCCAGCGGCTTTTTACTGCGGTAGAGAATGTAGCCGAGCCGCTGATGCGCCTCTGCCAGCCGGTCGTTCAGACTAATGGCCTTGCGGTAAAAGTTCATCGCCTTGCCCGACTTATCCCGCTGTTCGAAGAGCTGGCCGGCCTTCAGGTAGTTTTCGGCAGTGTTCGGCTGCAGCTTGATCAGCAGCAGATACTCTTTCAGCGCCTCTTCCGGTTGACTGAAGCGCTCGTAGAGCGAGGCGATCTTCTTGCGGAACTCGTTCTCTTTGGTATACCCATCGAAAATACCGATCTGATTGACCGCCTTGAGCTCCATCAACGCCAGTTCCGGCTTGTTCTGCTCGAGATACGCCTGTCCCAGCAGATAATGGGCGTCGACATTGCGCGGATTTTTTGCCAGAATTTGCTTCGCACCCCGCGTAACCGCGGCCGCTTTTCCGTTGTTCAGTTGCTTGAACAGGGTTTCCACCTGTCTGGGCGCAATGATAGACTTCACCAGGAAAAAGGTTATAATACCAAGGGTAATGCCGAGGAATATAATAAGTGCGATAATTAATGGCATATACTTCTCCTTAGAGAAGATTAATGAGAAAATACAGCTATGTCAAACCTTACATGTAGGAAGTGTCTGATATGAAGCCCTCTAGAGTGCTTTTTATTAATTTATTTATAATGATGCATGTCCTGTTGTGGGCCGGCCCGGCGGCTGCCGCCGAGGCAACGCCAGTAGGGTCCGAAAGCGCCCAAACCAGCGCCAAACAGCAGGGCATCGAGTTTTTCATGAACAACCAACCCGAGCAAGCAGCGCCCCTGTTGCAGACCGCCCTGCGGCAGGAGCCGCAGAACGGCACACTCTACATGTACCTGGCGGTGTGTTACGAACAGATGGGCGATTTCCAGGCCGCCCAGCAGATCTACCAAGACGGACTGCCCTACGCCGGCAGCAACAAAGCTATGTTCTATTACAACATGGGGGTCAACTACCAGCGGCTCGAACAGTACGACCGGGCTGCAGAGATGTACGGGCAGGCCCTGCAGCTGAACAATGAGATGGCCAACGCCTATCTCAACCGGGCCAATCTGTATGTGCGCACGGGGCAGTTCAACGACGCGGTGGCCGACTACCGGGTTTTTCTTTCACTGCGGCCGAACAGCGGTCAGCGTGAAAACATCGAGCAGATGATTTCACTGCTGAATAAAAAGGTGGTCGAGGCCGAGCGCCAGCGTTTGGAAGAGGAGCGTAAGCGCAAAGAGGAGGAGCAGCGCCAGCAGGAGCTGCTGGAGCAGGTGCTGGGGTCGCTGGAGGAGTCCGGCGAGGAGACCAAGAACCTGTCGGCCGGGACCGGAGAAGTAAAAGAGTATGAACAGGAATTCGACATTGTCGACTGACACAAGGGAGGGGTTATAGATGGATCGAAAATGGATATATGCAGTAGGCGGACTCCTACTGATTGCCCTTATTGGCGGCGGAATTTTTTTCTTCGGCGGCGGGGGCGCGGAAGAAGAGGGTTTGAGCGAGGCTGAACAGGTACGGCAGAATACCCTCAAGTTGGCGGAAGACTATTTCGAGAACGGCGAGTATCAACGCGCCCTGGATCTGGTCGACTCGCTGCTGATTAAAGACGCCGACGATGAAGCGGCCCGGGCTCTGCGCGACAAGATAATCGAAACCCGCAAGCGGGAAGAATCTGAAGCGGCTATGAGCGAAGAGGAGAAGCGCCGGGCCGAAGAACAGAAGCAGGAGGAGCTGGTAGACACGCTCTCCGAGCTGGGCTCCTCGCTGAAGGACGGCCAGGGGCAGAGCCAAGGCCAAAGCGAAGCAGAGCGCGCGGAGTCCAAGCGCCTGCAGGAGGAGCTGGACCGTAAACGCCAGGAGGAGATTTCACGCCTCGAGCAGCAGAAGCGGGAAGCCGAAGAACGCCGTAAACAGCAGGAGGCCGAGCGGGCGGCCATGGAGCAGGCCGAACGCGAAAAGCAGGACCGTATCCAGAAGCTCATCCGGCAGGGTGTAGAGGCAATGGAGGATGAGGATTACATCCAGGCCCGCGGCCACTTCGACGAGGCCCTGTCGCTTGATCCGAATACCGCTGAAGCGGTGGCCCAAAAGGGTGAGTCTTTTTTCCGTGAGGATGAGAACAGCCAGAACAACATCAGCAAGGCGATTCAGTACGCCAACGAGGCTATCAGCCTTGATCCGAACCTCTGGGTTCCGCACAACACCCTCGGCAAAGTCTACTCTTCGCAGAAACAGTGGGAAAATGCCATTGACTCGTATAAAAAGGCCGCCCGGCTCAACCCGGAAAATGCCGATATCCTGTTTGAACTGGGCAAGGCGCAGTACCGTATGGGGCGTTTCGACGATGCCCGCCAGTCCTTTGAAGCGGCCATCCACAACAACAACCAGTTCGTCAAAGCTTACCTGAACCTCGGGTTCACCTACCGGCAGCTCGGCAGCCGCCAGGCGGCACTAAACGCCTTCAGCAGCGCCGCCCGCATCGACCCGGCCAACGATCTGGCCCATTTTCAGATCTCCGAGCTGCAGACCTCGCTGGGCAACTACGACCAGGCCATTTCGGCCCTGCAGGACGCGGTTCAGCTGGCGCCGAAACAGGCGCCCTACTGGCGCAAGCTCGGGAATCTGCACTACCGCCAGAAGAACTATGAAAAATCTGCCGAGGCATACCGCCAGGCACTGGAGATCGACCCGGATGATGCAGTTACCAACTACAACCTGGCCAAGGTGCTCATAGATCAGGGCAACTCATCTGAGGCGTTGAATTATGCGGTGAAAGCGGTGCAGCTGGACTCCGATTCGGCGGACAATCTGTATATTTTGGGAAAAGCCAGCGAAGAGACCGGCAACACCGAGTCGGCTATCCAGGCCTACCAGCGTTCACTGAAAGTCGACCCGAACTATCTCTCCTCTCTGGTGAATCTCGGCAGCATCTATGATGACCAGGGGAAGTACGATCAGGCCCTCAAGTTTCTTCTCAGGGCATATGAAGTGGCGCCCGATTCTATGGAAGTAAACAACAACCTCGGCAACGCCTACCTACACGCCGAACTGTACAATGACAGCATCGAGCACTACCAGGCCGCCATAAAGCAGAAACCCGGCGCTACGCTGATGCGCTACCATCTGGCCATAGCCTACATAGAAACCCAGCAGCGTGAGAAAGCGATGAATACCCTGGCCGAACTAATAAAGATCGACCCCAATTACTGGGATGCCTATTACAAGCTCGGTGAACTGATGTTTGCCGACGGACAGCCGGACCAGGCCCGTCAGATTCTCGAACGCCTGCTGGATAAGAACCCCGACTACGAACGGCGGGGCGAGGTCCAGCAGCTGCTCTCTTAGGCGGGGCTGCTTACGGAGCCCCCGGGGGAGGGGAGACCCGGTCTCTCAAGTCCGGCCCACTATCTCGAACAGCTCGTCGCGGCTGATCTGAAACCAGATCGGCCGCCCATGGGGACAGCGCGGCACCCGCAGTTCAAAGGCCTGCTTTGCCAGCTCCTCTGCTGAGTACCGGTCGAGCTGTTCTCCGTCCTTCACAGCTGCTTTGCAGGCCAGGTCAGCAAACAGACTCGCCTTGAACGCCGATTCGGAGGCATCCTGGCTGCTCAGGCTTTCTACCAGTGTCTCCTCCAGACCGGCAAACCGGGCCGGAATCTGGACTATCCGCCAGCGCCCCGAGGCTAACTGCTCAAGCCGAATCCCGATCTGCTCATATTCGGCAGTCCGCTGTTTCAACAGAATCTCTACATCTTCCTCTACCTCGAACTCGTACGGCACCAGCAGGTTCTGGCTCTGCACCACTCCCTCGGTTAGCTGTTCAAAAATAATCCTTTCATGGGCGGCATGCTGATCGATCATATAGACCGAGCTCCCGCGCCGTACAATCAGGAACAGGTCGAAGACCTGCCCCACGTATTCAAGGCGACTCTCTTCCGCTTTGCCGGCTGCCGTGCGGTCGGCCGCCGTGTGGTCGGCCGCACGATCGCTTTGCCGGCTGCCTATCTCTTTCCAGCGGTCAACCGGCACCGAGTAGGGGCGGTCGGCGGCGGCCGATGGTGGCGCAGCCCCCGGCCGCTCCGGTGAACTGCGGTAGGCATTCGCCGGCGGCCGGCCAGCCGATCCGGTGGGGGCGGGCCCGAAATCCATCTCGCTTTCGCGAGCCGGGGGCTTCGACGGCTGATGGTAGCGCTCGGGAACCGAGTATTTGCGGTTGAGATGCTCTTTTAATGTGTGGACTAGTTGATGGTGAATTTCCGGCAGATTCTTGATTTTGACTTCACGTTTGGCCGGATGGATATTGAAATCTACCAGTTCGGGGTCGATATCCAGAAAAATAAAGGCCACCGGGAAGGCGCCCCCGGGCAGCAGCTCCTCGTAGGCGTAGTGCACCGCCTGCACCAGCGAATACTCCTGTATACGGCGGTGGTTCACATACACCTGGATGTTGCGCCGGTCCCGGCGCTGGATCGCCGGCGATGCCAGCACAGCCCTTATCCTGAAGCGACCAGCTTCGTCCTCGACCTGGTTCAAGAATTGCGGGTTGAGCTGGCCCGGGTATGCCTGCACGATTCGATCCTGCAGGTCGGAGGCCGGCAGAAACAGCTTTAGCCGGTCGTCGGTATACAGCCGAAAGTTGATGGAGGGAAAGGGCAGGGCCTTTTCCAGGAGTGTACGCGTGCAGGCAGAAGTCTCGGCGCCGGCGCTCTTCAGAAACTTCCGGCGACCCGGCATGGCGTAAAACAGATCGGCCACATCGACAATAGTTCCCCGGGTGCCCCGCGAGAGCTCCAGTCTGATCGGCGTGCCGTTGCGAACCTCAAGGGTGTGCGGTTCGGAGTCTTCGGGAGCGCTGGTGACGGTAAGTTTAGCGCAGGCGGCAATGCTGGCCAGGGCCTCGCCCCGGAAGCCGAGGGTGTGCAGATTGTAGATGTCGCCGACCGCCGAAATCTTGCTGGTGGCGTGGGGTTTATAGCAGAGCTCCAGGTCTTCCCGGCTCATGCCGCTGCCGTTGTCCAGCACCCTGATGCGCTGTATGCCGCCCCCTTCGATATACAGGTCTATGGTGTCGGCCCCTGAGTCGATGGAGTTATCTAAGAGTTCAC